>JBJOLD010000245.1:0-7897 GCA_046045765.1 Pseudomonadota bacterium
AAAACGCTAGCCCAGGCAATGTGACCACGGCGTCGCCTGCGGGGTCTTGCACAGTCCGGGTGTCCGCACCGTCAAACAAGGTGGGTGCCAAACCTTCTGCCATCTGCTGCACATAAGCAATGCGCGCCAACAAGCCATCGAAGCTGTCTGCAAAGTCGCCATACGCTGGCACGCTTTGGCCTGCAAGGGGAAAGCAGGCGCGCAGTACAAAATTGCAAGCAATCTGCACCTGGGTTGCAAACGGCAGCATGTCGGGGGCCAAGCGGCTTTGTAACACTGCGTCATCCGCGTGGGCCTGTCCAGTTAGCACCAACCCACGCAGTGACCCCAAGTAGCGCACAAATACCGGCACCGATGCCGTGTAACAGGCGCTGTGCATCAGCTGCGGCGCAAATCCCGCGTAAACGGAAACTCCTTGCTGCCGGGCACATTGATGGTTGCCGGCGGCACGTTCATCACGCCGGGGGTGTGGCCCATGGCAACAAAGCGCGACATGCGGCGGCTTTCTGCCTCGAAGCTGTTAACCGGGAAGCTCTCATAGTTCAGGCCACCGGGGTGGGTTACGAAATACTGGCAACCACCCAAAGAGCGCTTCATCCAGGTGTCCACAATGTCCAGCGTCAGCGGCGCGTGCACTCCAATGCTGGGGTGCAAGCTGCTTGGCGGGTTCCAGGCTTTGTAGCGCACAGCGGCCACAAATTCGCCTACGGTGCCAGTGCTTTGCATGGGCAGGGCCTGGCCGTTGCAGGTGACCACGTAGCGACTCTCGTTCAAGCCGCTCACATGCACCTCCAGGCGCTCCAAAGACGAGTCCACATAGCGGGCGGTGCCGCCGGGTGCGCCTTCTTCGCCCATCACGTGCCAAGGCTCTAGCGCGTTGCGTACAGTGAGCACCACGCCTGCGGTTTTGACCTCGCCCACCAACGGGAAGCGGAACTCGTAATGCGGAGCAAACCAGCTGGTGTCGAACGCATACCCGGCCATGTTCATTTCGGTGATCACGTCATCAAAGTCCATTTTGATGAAAGTGGGCAGCATGAAGCGGTCGTGCAACTCGGTGCCCCAGCGGGTGGCGGGCGCTTTGTATGGCGTCTTCCAGAAGCGTGCCACCAGTGCACGTAGCAAGAGCTGCTGCACGCTGCTCATGTGTGGGTGCGGTGGCATTTCAAACGCACGTAGTTCCAACAGGCCCAAGCGGCCGGTGCTTGAATCGGGCGAGTACATCTTGTCGATGGAAAACTCGCTGCGGTGGGTGTTGCCGGTGGCATCGATCAGGATGTTGCGCAGCGTGCGGTCTACCAACCAAGGCGGCATGCTTTGGCCGTAGATTTCACGGTTTTTGTAGATTTGCTCGATGGCAATTTCCAGCTCGTACAGCTGGTCGTTGCGTGCCTCGTCCACACGGGGTGCCTGGCTGGTAGGGCCCACAAACATGCCACTGAACAAATAGCTCAGTGAGGGATGGTTGTGCCAGAACAGCAGCAGGCTGGCCAGCAGCTCGGGGTTGCGCAGGAACGGGCTGTCAGATGGCGTAGCGCCACCCATCACAAAGTGGTTGCCGCCTCCGGTGCCGGTGTGGCGGCCATCGGTCATGAACTTTTCGGCCGACAGACGCGACTCGAATGCAGCGTTGTACAAAAACTCGGTGTTGTAGACCAATTCTTTCCAGTTGGTAACCGGGTGAATGTTCACCTCGATCACACCGGGATCAGGCGTTACTTGCAAGAGCTTGAGGCGCGGGTCGCGAGGGGGCTGGTAGCCTTCCAGCACGATTTTGACCTTGAGTTCGGCTGCCGTGGCTTCAATCGCTGCCAGCAGTTCCAGATAGTCTTCCAGACGTTCCAGAGGCGGCATGAACACATACAACACACCCGACTTCACACCCACGGCCTCGGCCTTGGGGCCGCTGGCGCGACGCGGGTCGCGCACTTCTACGCACAGGGCGGTGCGCGTGATCCAGTGGGCGGACTCTTGCTGCTTTGGGGCGCGGGCAAAGTCAGCGGGTTCGGCTTGGGTTGCGCTTTGGGCATGGACCGCTGTGGTGGCTGCACTGGCATTAGCCGTGCGATTGGCAGCCAAGGCGCTTTGCATGGTGCGCGTTGCTTCCCCACGGCGGGGCACCGGGCGGGACAAATAGTCCGCCTCGCCGGTGCGAATCGCGCCACTGCTGGCAACATTGGCAGTGCCTGACGCGTCGCCAGTGGGCATGTATCCACCCGCTGCGGATGCGGCTGGGGCGTGGGGTGCATAGCGCGCTGCAAAGTCAGCATGCAGTGGCAGGTTGCCACGCGGCGCGTAGGGGTCTTGTTCAATCAGGTACGGGAAATCACCTTTGCTGACCCAGGGCAGCGAGTCCAGCGGCAAGCGCAGGCCCATGGGCGAATCGCCGGGCATGAGGTACATGCGCTCATCGCGGAAGAACCACGGGCCGGTGGTCCAGCGTGGGCCAGAAAGGGATGCCACCGTGTCGCGTGGCACGGGTTTTACGGGCAGCACGTAGCCAATGGGGGTATCGAGCTTTTGCTCAAACACGCGGCGCAGGCGGGCGCGTTCCATCTCGTCGTCCAGCTTGCTGTTGAAGGGGTCTACGTTCACTGGCAGGCGGCGCTCGCGCCACAGGTAGTACCAGGTATCTTCATACGCGGTTTGGATGAACCCGTCGGTCAGGCCTAGCTTGCCAGCCAGCGTTTGGGTAAAGCGTTGCGCGTCTTCGCTGGTGTAGTTGGTGGGGATGCGTTCGTCGGCAAACAAGCTGGGGTCGGACCACACTTTTTGTTTGTCGGCGCGCCAGTAAATGTTCAGTGCCCAGCGGGGCAACTGCTCGCCGGGATACCACTTGCCCTGGCCGAAGTGCAAAAAGCCGCCTTGGCCGTACTCGTTACGCAGTTTGTGCACCAGTTCG
This sequence comes from Pseudomonadota bacterium, assembly GCA_046045765.1. GTDB lineage: Bacteria > Pseudomonadota > Gammaproteobacteria > Burkholderiales > Burkholderiaceae_C > Allorhodoferax. The sequence goes on from JBJOLD010000245.1 coordinate 2,903, forward strand.
GTGGCAAAGCCACGCTTGGTGGGGCCCAGGGCGTCGGTGTTCCACTCGCCGGCTTCGCGGTCGCCCACGGCCACAAAGGTGGGCTCGCCGCCCATGGTCAGGCGCACGTCACCTGCAATCAATTCCTTGTCTACCACTTCGCCCAGGGCCATCACATCAGCCCATTGCTCGGTGGTGTAAGGCTTGGTCACGCGGGGGGATTCGTAAATGCGGGTCACGCCCATGTGGTGCTCGAACTCCACTTCGCACTTGTCCATGCCGCCTTCGATGGGCGCGGCACCCGAGGGCTGCGGTGTGCAGGCCAGCGGAATGTGGCCTTCGCCCGCCAGCAAGCCGCTGGTGGCATCCAGGCCAATCCAGCCTGCGCCTGGCAAATACACCTCGCACCAAGCGTGCAGGTCGGTGAAATCGATTTCGGTGCCGCTGGGGCCGTCCAGCGATTTCACATCGCTCTTGAGCTGAATCAGGTAGCCCGACACAAAGCGCGCGGCCAGGCCGCAGTTGCGCAGCAGTTGCACCAGCAGCCAGGCCGAGTCGCGGCAGGAACCGGAGGCCTTGGTCAGTGTTTCTTCGGGCGTTTGCACACCGGGTTCCATGCGGATAGTGTAGGCAATGGCCTTGTGCACCAGCGTGTTCAGGTCCACTAAGAAAATGACGCTGCGGCGCTTGGTGCGGTCAATTTTGTCCAGAAAACCCTGCACCAGCGGCGTCATGGGGTCGGCCTGCAGGTAGGGCATCAGCTCTTGCTTGAGCTCTGCGGCGTAGCTGCCGCCTTCAAACGTGAAGGGAAACTCTTCGGCCTCGGGCTCCAGGAAGAAGTCAAACGGGTTGTAGACCGCCATTTCCACGACCAGATCGACGGTGACCTTGAAGTGGGTGGTTTTTTCGGGAAACACCAGGCGGGCCTGGTAGTTGGCAAACGGGTCTTGCTGCCAGTTCACAAAGTGGGTGTCGGGCTCGATTTTCAGGGAGTACGACAGCACCTTGCTGCGGCAATGGGGGGCAGGGCGCAGGCGAATGACCTGGGGCCCGAGATTGACGGGGCGGTCGTATTTGTAATGGGTGACGTGGTTGAGCGCTGCGTGAATAGACATGGGCAATCTTTAGAGTACTAGTCAAGGATAAAGCAAAAGGCGCGCCATGGGGCTTGCGGCTGTATGCCGGGTTAGCATGAGGCCATGCACAGCCACGGCAACCCCAAACAGCGTAATAGATGGCATGAGACCTGGCGTCTGGCGTTGGCGTGGGGGAACGTGGCTCGCTCGGGGCTTGCGGCCAGCGCTGGCTGGGTGGCAGGTACTGCTATACAGCTACAGCAGTCGGAACTATGGCAGGGCTGGATTTATACATGTATTGTGGTCTTAGCCCTTGTAGTATGTGCGCAGGCAGCTATAAATTTGGTAGCAAATGGTAGGCGTTTTGCGGTGCTATTGGTGGCCTTTGCGGCGTTGGCATTTGCGATTACTGGCTTGCGCTCAGTCGTGTTTAAGGCCCAAGCGTTGGACCCCACGTTTGAAGGGCGCGACGTTTGGGTAACCGGCGTGGTAACTGACTTGCCGCAGCGCAACGATGCAGGAATGCGGTTTAGGCTAAAAATAGAGTCGGCGTCGTTAGACGGGCAGTCTATTGGATTACCACCGCGAATCGATGTGGGCTGGTATGCCGGTGTCTACCCCAACGGCGGCGAGCTAGTAGGCCTGCAACGCCAGCCCGAGGCGGTGCGGGCTGGTGAGCGATGGGCTATGACGCTGCGCCTCAAAGCCCCGCACGGCAGCATTAACCCACACGGCTTTGATTACGAGCTCTTTTTGTGGGAGCAGGGCGTGCAAGCCACCGGCTATGTCCGCGCTGGAACCAAAGACCCCGCGCCCCAGCGATTGGCCCAAACCTGGCAACACCCAGTGGCGCTGGCGCGCCAAACTCTGCGTGAGCGCATTTTTACGCAAGTGGAGCAGCGCCAGTTTGCCGGGCTGATAGCCGCCCTGGTGGTGGGCGACCAAAACGCCATTGACCGTGTGGATTGGGATGTGTTTCGTGCTACCGGTATTGCGCATTTGGTGTCCATATCTGGCCTGCACATCACCATGTTTGCCTGGGGTGCGGCGCTGTTGGTGCGCCGGTTGTGGCGGTGTTCTGGGCGCCTGTGCAACCTGCTGCCTGCTCCCACTGCGGCGCTGTGGGGAGGGGTGGGGTTGGCGTCTGCGTATGCGCTGTTTTCTGGCTGGGGTGTGCCATCGCAGCGCACCTGTTTGATGCTGGCCACTGTGGCTACATTGCGCTTGAGTGGTGCGCGCTGGCCGTGGCCTTGTGTGTGGGCGTTGGCTTGCGCGGTGGTGGTAGCTGCCAGCCCATGGGCGCTGCTGCAGGCGGGATTTTGGTTGAGTTTTGTCGCAGTGGGTGTGCTTTTTGCTATTGATTTGGGAGCTGGCTACGCAATATCCACGAGCGATAAGGGCCCAAAGTCATGGTTTTTTCGCACCAGGACTGCTGTGTCGGCTTTGCTGCATGAGCAGTGGGTGGTGACCGTAGCCTTGGCACCGCTTACTTTGCTGCTGTTCGGTCAGGTGTCGTTGGTGGGGCTGGTTGCCAATGCGTTGGCCATACCTTGGGTCACGCTGGTGGTAACTCCTTTGGCCATGCTGGGTGTGCTGGTGCCCGCCCTGTGGGATGTGGCAGCGCAGGCCGTGGCGTGGATGCTTGTGGTACTACAGTGGCTGGCAGCGTGGCCTGGTGCCACCTGGGCCATGGCCCGGCCACCGCTGTGGGCCGCAGCGGCTGGCTTGTTGGGTGGTGTGCTGTTGGTGGCTCCGTTGCCGCGCAGCCTGCGGGCGCTGGGTGTGCCGCTATTGCTTACTGTGCTGTTGTGGCGTCCGCCCGCGCCTGCGCTGGGCGAGTTCTCATTGCTGGCGGCGGACGTTGGGCAGGGTAATGCCGTGCTGGTGCGCACCGCGCACCACGCGCTGTTGTATGACGCCGGACCGCGTTACAGCTTGGAGAGCGACGCCGGGCACCGCGTACTGGTGCCGATGCTGCAGGCGCTGGACATTCACCTGGACCGCGTGGTGCTCAGCCACCGTGATACCGACCATGTGGGTGGTGCAGTGGCCGTGCTCACCATGCAAAAAAAGGCCGATGTACTCAGCTCGATCAGCTTCGACCACCCGTTGCAGGCGGTACGCCCAACCCAGCGCTGTGAGGCGGGCCAACAGTGGGACTGGGATGGAGTGCGCTTTACTGTGCTGCACCCGCGCGCGCAAGACTACGAGAGTACGACCATGCCCAATGCGCTGTCGTGCGTGCTGCGTATTGATAACGGACACCAGGCCGCGCTTTTGGTCGGCGACATTGAGCGCCCTCAAGAGGCCCGCCTGGTCTCCGACCCGGCCAGTGTCCAGTTGTTGCGTGCCCAGTTACTTTTGGTGCCCCACCACGGCAGCAAAACGTCGAGTAGTGCCGAGTTTTTAGATGCGGTGCGCCCCGAGGTTGCGCTGGTGCAATCGGGCTACCGCAATCGTTTTGGCCACCCGGCACCGCCGGTAATGCAGCGTTATGCTGATAGATCTATTTTGGTGCGTGATTCGCCACATTGCGGTGCCTTTTTATGGGCTTCAGGTAGTGATAATGGGTTTGAATGCGCGCGCACGAAACAAATGCGCTACTGGCATCACCTTGTTCCATAGTGGTGCACGCTGGTGGTGGTCCGAAGTTTGCTTAGTTAGGGATAAGAGAGGTTTTTTTATGCAGAAATTTGACGAGATGTACACCCAGCTGCCCTACGAGTTTTTTACGAAGGGCGAACAGATACGGGACCATTACAAAATCTACGACGAGTGGCTGTCTCGCCAGCCTGGTGACATGATGGCCAAGCGCCGAGAAGAAGCTGAGATGATTTTTCGCCGCGTCGGAATCACCTTCGCGGTGTACGGCGAAAAAGATGAAGACGGCTCTGGCACCGAGCGCCTGATTCCGTTCGATTTAATTCCTCGCATCATCCCGGCCCATGAATGGTCCAGTATGGAAAAAGGCTTGGTGCAGCGCGTTACCGCTCTCAACCGCTTCTTGCACGACATTTACCACGACCAAGAAATTTTGAAGGCTGGCCTCATTCCACGCGAGCAGATTGAGAACAACGCCCAGTTTCGCCCTGAGATGGTGGGCGTGGCCGTGCCGCACCAGATTTATTCCAACATCTCCGGCATCGACATCGTGCGTGCGCCGGATGCCAAGGGCAACGGCGAGTACTACGTGCTCGAGGACAACCTGCGTGTGCCCAGCGGCGTGAGTTACATGTTGGAAGACCGCAAGATGATGATGCGCTTGTTCCCTGATCTGTTCAGCGCGCACCGCGTGGCACCCATTGCCCACTACCCGGACCTGTTGCTGGAAACTTTGCGTGCCAGCAGCCCCGCCACCACCGCCGAGCCTACCGTAGTGGTGCTGACCCCCGGTATGTACAACAGCGCCTACTTTGAACATGCGTTTTTGGCGCAGCAAATGGGTGTGGAGCTGGTCGAAGGCCAAGACCTGTTCGTCAAAGACAGCTTTTGCTACATGCGCACCACACGCGGCCCCAAACGCGTTGACGTGATTTACCGGCGTGTAGATGACGACTTTTTGGACCCAAGGGTTTTTCGCCCCACGTCCACTCTAGGTTGCGCCGGCCTGATGGACGCTTACCGCGCTGGCAACGTAACCATCAGCAACGCGGTCGGCACCGGTGTGGCGGACGACAAATCCATCTACCCCTATGTGCCCAAGATGATCGAGTTTTATCTGGGTGAAACGCCTATTTTGAACAACGTGCCCACCTACATGTGCCGCAACAAAGACGAGCTGTCGTATGTGCTGGCCAACCTCAAAGACCTGGTGGTCAAAGAGGTGCACGGTGCCGGTGGCTACGGCATGCTGGTCGGCCCTGCTGCCACCAAGGCCGAGATTGAAGACTTCCGCAAAGCGGTGGAAGCCAACCCGAGTGGTTATATTGCGCAACCCACG
>JBJOLD010000225.1:0-2508 GCA_046045765.1 Pseudomonadota bacterium
CGCGCCAGATCCGCTGGCGTTTGCGGCGTGCCGTGGCGGGCCAGGTAAGCGGGTGTCGCCACACACAGGCGGCGGTTGTCGGCCAGGCGCAGGCTCACCAGCGACGAGTCGGGCATGTCGCCCACGCGCACCGCGCAATCGTGACCCTCGCCCGCAATATCCACCACACGGTCACTCAGGTTGAGCGAGATCGTCACGTCGGGGTGCAACTCGCGGAACTTGGGCACCAGCGGGGCCACATGGCGGCGCCCGAAACCTGCGGGCGCGGTGATGCGTAAATGCCCCGCTGCTTTGACACCGCCTGCGCTGACGCTGGCTTCGGCGTTGGCCACATCGGACAAGATGCGCTGGCAGTCCTCTAAAAACGCACTGCCTTCGTGGGTGAGGGTAATGCGCCGGGTGGTGCGGATCAGCAGCTTCACGCCCAGGTGTTCTTCCAGTCCGTCCAGCCTGCGGCCCATGATGGCGGGGGCCACGCCCTCGGCATTGGCGGCGGCAGTCAGGCTACCGCGGGTGGCGACAGACACAAAGGATTCGAGTTGCTTGAGTTTGTCCATGGCTAGTCCTGTGGCATCTGATTGGCAGAACGGTCCGCTCCGTGTCCTCCGCCCGCTTTGCGGGCTCCCCCTTTACCTACGCAGACCGCTCTACCAATCAGGCCTCTAGCCCTCGTGGAATATGCGCAAGCAGCTACGTTTTTCATAGCACTACACCTTGCGCGTGGAACGCAGCTACTTCGTCTGCGCTGTAACCCAGGCCTTGCAGCAAGGCGTCGGTGTGCTCGCCCAGCTTGGGCGGGTTTAGGCGCAGGCCCAGACGCTCGCCGTCGAGCTTCAGGGGCAGCAAGGGCACCTGCGTCTGGCGGCCATCGGGCAACTCTATGGGTGCCAGGCCGCCGGTTTCCTGCAAATGCGGGTCGTCAAACAAATGCTGCGGGTCGGTAATGGGGGCGAAAGGCAGGCCGGTTTTTTCAAACACCGCCGCGATGTCGGCAGAACTGCTCTCTGCCAAGCGCTGGCGCAGCAGCGGCATCATCCATTCGCGGGCGCGCACGCGGTCGTTGTTGGTGGCCAGGCGCTGGTCGGCAAACAGGTCAGCAAAACCAAAGGCCTCGCAAAAAATCTTCCATTGTCCGTCGCCCACCACGGCTAGAAAAATCTGCGCGTTGTCTTTGACGCTGAACACGTCGTAAATGCCCCAAGGTGAGATGCGCTCGGGCATGGGCGCGGCGGCCTTGCCGGTCACGGCGAACTGCATCATGTGCTGGGCCACCAGAAAGATGTTGTTCTCGAACAGCGCGCTCTGCACTTCTTGGCCCTTGCCGGTTTGCTGGCGCTGCATCAGCGCGGCCATGGCTCCCAATGCGCCGAAGATGCCGCCCATGATGTCGTTCACACTTGAGCCCGCGCGCAACGGATCGCCAGGGCGGCCAGTCATGTAGGCCAAGCCGCCCATCATCTGCACCACTTCGTCCAGCGCAGTGCGGTGGTCGTAGGGGCCAGGCAGAAAGCCCTTGTGGCTGACGTAAATCAGGCGCGGGTCGAGCTTACTCAACGAGGCGTAATCCAGCCCCAATTTCTGCATGGTCTCGGTTTTGAAGTTCTCGCTCACGATGTCGGCGGTGGCAATCAACTTGAGCACGATCTCGCGGCCTCGGGCGCTTTTGAGGTCCACCGCAATGCTTTTTTTGTTGCGGTTGAACAGCGGGTAAAACCCCGCGCCGCTGCCCAGCAGCTTGCGCGTGCTGTCGCCTGCCAGCGGCTCGACCTTGATGACATCGGCACCCAGGTCGCCCAGCGTCATGCCGCAGGTCGGGCCCATGACCATATGGGTGAACTCGACGACGCGGATGCCCGCTAAGGGGAGCGGCCGGGCTTCGGGCGAGTCGCTGGTCTGCGTCGTGGAGGAATCGGATGAATGGTTTGTCATGTTGGGCATCTTCAAAAATTACACGGCATAGTCCACCACCAGCACATCGTCCAGCGCAGGTTTTAACTGCTCAACAAAGGCCAAATGCTCGGGGTGCGGCAAATACACAGCGCGGGCGGCTTCATCGGCAAAGGTTAGGTTGAAACAGTGGGTAAAGCCTTTGTCCAGGCCCTCGGGGCTGTTGTTGGTGCCCCATTCCAGGCTTTGCACCACACTGATCTGATGAGCCAAGGCGGCAAACGACGTCTCCAGGGCCTGCAGCTGTACAGAAGAGGTATCGGCTTTGAACTTCAGCAGTACCAAATGGCGTATGGGCATGAACTACATTCTTAAAAGTCACAAATCGATTGATATTCTTCCACATAGTGCGCAACAAAGGATGCAATACAGTATCGTGTTGGAGTGAATTATTGTTTTACTGGAAAGGTCTGTCATGTCGTCTTCTACGCCCCGCACTTCTGAGCACCGCCTGCAAGTGGCTACCGTGCTGCACAGTTTTATCAACGAACAAGTGCTGCCCGGCACCGGCGTAGCGCCAGAGGCGTTCTGGAAAGGTTTTGACGCCATCGTGGCTGACCT
>JBJOLD010000294.1:0-3195 GCA_046045765.1 Pseudomonadota bacterium
CAGCGTGGGCACCACCCATTGCGGGGCTGTGGCAACGGTAGCGGGGCCGGCTGTGGCAATAAAACGACCCAAACGCGCGCTGATACGGTCGTGCACGCTCAGGTCGGCTTGGTAGGCGGTCACCACCGCCGGATCGTGTGAAATGTAGTGGGCGTTAAGCCCGTTGCGCACCCGCAAGTTTGGCGCAATGCGCGGCAACACCGACAGCAGAAACTTTTGAAACCCGCTCAAACCAGGGTCTAGCGCTGGCGACGACAGAATGCAGCCGTCCACCAAGCGCATGCGCAACGATACAAACCGCGCCACTACCAATCCGCCCATGCTGTGACCCAGCAAAATCAACGGCATTTCGGGCGGCATATGCAGACGCAAGCTGTCCACCACGTCGGCCAGGTCATCCAACAGCTTGGTGTCCGTGGGCAGGCTGCCCTGCTTACCCGCCGATTCGCCGTGGCCCCACTGGTCGTAGCCGCGCACCTCGAAACCCCAGACGTTTAGCTGCTGCGCCACATGGTCGTAGCGGCCAATGTGTTCACCCAGCCCGTGCACGATCAGCACCGTGCCACGCACCGCAGCGCCGGGCGCTACGCCCCAAGCTTGCATTGCCAAGTGGGTGCCGTCCGCAGTGATGTACGACGAGAACGTCGTTTCACCGGACATGGGCGATGACCTCTGCCACCGCCGCTGTCAGCTTCTTGGCATAGGGCACATGCAAGAACTCGTTGGGGCCGTGGGCGTTGCTCTTGGGCCCCAGCACGCCACACACCATCATTTGCGCCTTGGGAAAACCTAAGGAAAGCATGTTCATTAGCGGAATAGTGCCGCCTTGTCCGATGTAGCCACACGGTGCGCCAAAGTGCGCTAATGAGGCAGCGCTCAGCGCGGACTCAAACCACGGTGCGGTATCCGGTGCGTTCCAGCCGGTAGCACCCGCGCCGCTTTCAAACGTGACCTTGGCCTGGTAAGGCGCGTTATCTTCCAGCAGCGCCTTGAGCTGCTGAACCGCAACGCCCGCTTCCACCAACGGTGGCAAACGCAGCGACAGCTTAAAAGCGGTGTAGGGCCGCAGCACATTGCCCGCGTTCTTGAAGTCGGGAAAGCCTTCGGCACCGGTCACGCTCAGCGTGGGTTTCCAGGTCCGGTTGAGCAGGCCTTCCAACGGGTCGGTGGTGGTGGGCAAGGCAAAAGCCGTAGAGCCACCGCAGTCGTAGTGCGCCCACGGAAAGCGCTTGTGAATCTCATCCCCCAAGATGGCCGCCGTGGCCTGCGCTTGCTTCAGCCGCTCGGGCGGCACTTCGCAGTGAAAACTGGCCGGTAGCAAACGCCCGGTGGCGCTATCTTCCAGCCGGTCCAGCACCTGGCGCATGATGCGAAAGCTCGACGGCACCAAGCCGCTGGCATCACCAGAATGCACACCTTCGGTCAATATCTCCACCCGCAGCACGCCACCAGCCATGCCACGCAGGCTGTTGGTGAGCCACAACTGGTCGTAATTGCCCGCACCGGAGTCCAGACACACCACCAGAGCCACCTCACCCAAGCGGGGCTTGAGCGCTTCGATGTAGTGCAACAAGTCATACGAGCCGCTTTCTTCGCAAGACTCGATCAGCCCGACGATACGCGGGTGCGCTTGGTTTTGAGTTTTAGCAGCCTGAATGGCGGCGATGGCGGCATACGCCGCGTAGCCATCGTCTGCACCACCCCGGCCATACAACTTGCCGTCTTCATACTTGGGCGTCCACGGACCCAGGTCATTGCGCCAGCCAGAAAACTCGGGCTGCTTATCCAGGTGGCCGTACATCAGCACCGTATTGGCCGATGCAGAACCACTGGCCGCCACTTCAAAAAACAGCACCGGCGTGCGCCCGGGCAGGCGTATCACTTCCAGCGTCAGACCCGGCACCTTTTGCGACTCTATCCATGCCGCCGTATTGCGCACCACGGTGTCGATGTAGCCGTTGGCAGCCCAATCGGCATCGAACATGGGGGACTTGGCCGGAATGCGAATGTAGTCTTGCAACTGCGAGACGATAGAGTCGTCCCACGCCTGGCCCACTTGGGCTTGGGCCTGGGCCGCATTGAGCAACGTGGGGGGAGTGCGTGCGTTCATAGATTTCAGTTTATCGTGCGTTGCGGAAACTGTCATGGCATGACTTGCAGCTTTTCTGCACGTTGTCGATTGCTGGACGAATAGCGTCCAGATCACCCGACTGCGAGGCCTTGAGCAACTGCTGCGTGCTGAGCTGGTACTGCACTTGAGCGGCCTGAAAGTCAGCGGCCTTGCTCCACACTTCGGGCTTGGCGCGGGTGGGCGGATAGTTGCTGTCGGGAGGGAAGTAACCCCATGGCTGTGAGGCCAGTTTGTTGAGTTCTTCCGCGTTGACATTGAACTCGCGCGGGTTATAGGGCTGGCGGTCACGCGCAACCAGGCCCATGGGCTCCAGCGTTTTGCCGAATTGTTTGAATACTTCGCGGCGCTTGGTCACCAGTTGATCGGGGTGGGTGTCTTTGGGCTCGTCGCTGCAACCCGTCAAGCCCACCACTGCCACCAAGGCCAGTGCGGTAACCGCCGCCAAAGCCTCAGAGGAAGTCCAGAGTTTCAGCATCACTTGCTCGTTTTTCCGTTAATTACCGCGACAGGGTGTACACGGAGGTACCGGCCAACAAATTGGGGGCAAAGCGCACCGTACGGCCATCTTGCAGGCCAAAACTGTCTTGCACTTTGAGGCCACTGCTGTGTGCCAGTGTGGCCAAGTCCGCGTGGGTGCCCACGCGGATATTGGGCGTGTCGTACCACTGGTAGGGCAGGCGCTTGGTCACTGGCATGCGGCCTTGCAGAATGCTCAGGCGGTTGGGCCAGTGCGCAAAGTTGGGGAAGGCCACAATGCCCAGCCGCCCCACGCGTACGGTCTCGCGCAGCATGACTTCGGCATTGCGCAGGTGTTGCAAGGTGTCAATCTGCAGCACCACGTCAAACGATGCGTCGCCAAACAGCGCCAGGCCTTCGTCCAGGTTGAGCTGAATGACATTGACGCCGCGCTTGACGCACTTGAGCACATTGGCATCGTCAATTTCCACGCCGTAGCCAGTGCAGCCCCGGGTGCGTTGCAGGTGCTCCAGCATGGCGCCGTCGCCGCAGCCCAAGTCAAGCACGCGGGCGCCCATGGGCACCAGTTCGGCAAGGGCTTGTTGAAT
>JBJOLD010000299.1:0-2603 GCA_046045765.1 Pseudomonadota bacterium
CTGCCACGGGTGAGCTCAATGTTCACACGGTCTACCGCCACAAGGCCGCCCCAGCGGCGGGTGATGTTTGTGCCACGTAAAAGCACGTCTTGCTGTGTTTCAGGCAGTTGCACTTTAATGGGCTCCATGGCTGGCCTCCTGCTCGGCTACGTGTGTCGCTGCGTTGCGCGAGCCTATTAAGCGGTTTACCACCTGCTGCGGTACACCCACCAAGCCTTTGGGCAGCAGTGCCACGCTGGCAATGATGGTTAGGCCAAGGCCTAAATTCCAGTGCTTGGCAAACTCACCAAACACCGCTTCCGATTTAAAAAACTCTTGCAACAAGGCAAACGCAAACGCGCCCACCAGCGCACCGCGCAAGTGGCCCAGCCCGCCCAAAATAATCATGATGAGCACGGCACCTGACAAGTGCCAACTCATCATCTCGGGGTTCACAAAACCGTCTTTCACGGCAAACAAAAAACCGCCCAAGCCGGCGATGCCGCCCGAGATGACAAACGCGGCCAGCTTGTACGGGTAGGTAGAAAACCCGGTGGCGCGCATGCGCTGCTCGTTCACCCGAATGCCAGCCAGCGCGCGCCCAAAGCGCGAGCGCAACAGCATGGCCAAAAAGGCATACACCGCAGCCAGGCAGCCTAAGGTAAACGCGTACAGCGTGACGGGCTTGTCCAAGTCCAGCGCACCCAGTGCAGGCTTGGTGTTGAGGTAAATGCCATCGGTGCCACCACCAAACGGTGTGTCGTGCACCACGTAGTAGGCCATCTGTGCAAACGCCAGCGTCACCATAATGAAGTAAACGCCCTTGGTGCGCAGCGACAAGGCCCCCACCACCAGCGCATAGGCTGCTGCGGCTACGATTGACGCAGGCAGCAGCCAGGCCAACTGGGGCACACCGTCTTGCGGCGACAGCAGCACAGCTGCGTAAGCACCAATGCCAAAGAATGCGGCCTGCCCAAAGCACACCAGTCCGGTGCTGCCCACCAGCAGCTCAAGGCTGAGCGCCAAAATGGCAAAAATCATGATCTTGGTGACCAAATCAATACCAAACGAGCCAGTAGCCATGGGCACCAGCGCCAGCGCGGCAAACACCAGCGCGATAAAAATTGTTGCAAAGCGGTTCATGGGGTTCAGCCTGCCTTAAAAAGTCCGTCGGGTTTCCAGAGCAGGATGAGTGCCATCAGCACATACACCAGCACACCCGAAGCTTGCGGTAGCAGCACCTTGCCAAATGTGTCCACCACACCAATCAGCAACGCAGCCAACAACGCCCCTCGAATGGAGCCAATGCCACCAATCACCACCACCACAAAACAAATAATCAGCACCGAGTTGCCCATGCCGGGGTACACCGACGACACGGGTGCCGCCACCATGCCCGCTAGCACGGCAATGGCCATGCCTGCGGCAAACACCACGCGGTACAAAAACTTGATGTCAATGCCCAGTGACTGCACCATCTCACGGTTGGTGCTGCCTGCACGAATCATCATTCCCAAGCGGGTGCGGGTGAACACAAAGTACATGCCCGCTGCCAACGCCAAACACACGCCCGAGATAAACAACCGGTACACCGGGTAGGTCATCATCTCGCCCAGTGGCAGCGTGCCACTGAGCCACTCGGGCGCTTGCACGCCATAAGAATCGTCACCCACCAGCAAGCTGCGCAGTTCCTCAAACACCAAAATGAGCCCGTAGGTCATCAGTACCTGTTGCAAGTGTTCCCGCTCGTACAAGAAGCTAAAGAACGCCCACTCCAGCACATAGCCCATGATGACTGCCAGCACCACGCCCACTGCCAGCGTGGCAAAAAAACCGCCGCCAAAGGTGCCGCCCACAATTGGAGCCAAGGCGTATGCCATGTAGGCACCGATCATGTAGAAGCTGCCATGCGCCAGGTTGATCACGCCCATGATGCCGAAGATCAGCGTCAGGCCGCTGGCGACCAGGAACAGCAGCAGGCCGTACTGCAGTGCGTTTAAGCACTGGATGAGGAAGGTGACGAAATCCATGGGTGCCAGTTACATCTTGCAGCCGCGTGCGGGGTCGGCCAAGGCTTTGCTAGCAATGCTGACCAGTTTGTTTTCTTTGCTGCCTACTTGGCGCAAGTAGAAGTCCTGCACAGGGTTGTGGGCCCTGGACATGCTGAACGCGCCGCGCGGGCTGTCGATCTTATTCTTCTCGACCGCTGCAGAAAACTCAGCTTTTTTGCTGATGTCGCCGTTGGTGGCTTTCAGGCCCACACCCAAAATTTGCGCTGCGTCGTAACCCTGCACTGCGTACACGTCGGGCTGCATTTTGAAGGTCTTTGCGTAGGCCAAACGGAATGCGTTGTCGCGTGGGGTGTTCAGGCTGTCGGCATAGTGCAGCGCGGTGAACAGGCCATCGGCATCAGCACCTTGGGCGTCCAGTGTGCCGTCGGTCAGGAAGCCAGAGCCATACAAGGGAATGTTCTTCTTGAGGCCCGCGGCAGCGTAGTCCTTCACAAACTTGATCGCACCACCACCAGCAAAGAAGGTGAACACGGCATCAGGCTTGGTGGCTGCAATTTCGGTCAACAGCGCTTGAAACTCGACGTTGGGGAATGGCAGATTGAGTTCCTTCAC
>JBJOLD010000316.1:0-5604 GCA_046045765.1 Pseudomonadota bacterium
AAACCAGGCACCGCCCGCAATGGCATAGGCATTCACCACGCCGTACACCACCATGGCCGCCGCCTGTGAGGCAAACACCACGCCCAAATCGCCACCCCAATGCAGCGCGAGCATGCCGCCCGCTAAGGCAACCAGCAGTCGGGAGGCATTCCCAATGACTGGCCACAGCATGCGCCCAGCGCCTTGCGAGGCAAAGTACAACACCAGCCCCACACCGAAGAATCCGTAGAACGGCCCCACCGTTTGCAAGTAACGCGACCCCGCTGCAATCATGGCTGGATCAGTGTCAAACAGGGACAACCACGCCGCTGGAAACAGTGCCGCTACAAGGCCAATAGCCTCTGTCATGGCCATGGCCAAAGCGGCCCCAATCCACGTAGCGCGCATGGCACGCTCACGCTGACCGGCACCGATGCAAGTGCCCACCATGGCCACCAGCGGTGCACCCAGCCCAAAGACCAGAGGCACCAGCAAATACTCCAACCGCGATGCCGTGCCATAGCCCGCAATCGCCGCTGGTCCAAACGCACCTGACAGAGCGGTAGCAATGCCAACGCACACGTTGGTGGCAATGGTGGACACCGCCCCAATTAAACCCACCTGCAAAATATCCCAGAACAAGGGCCAGCGCAGCACACTGTGCGCCCACTGAAGGCGCAGCAGGCTTTTGCTGGAGCGCATATAGGCCACCAACACTGCGGTGCCCAGGGCGTAGTACACCAGCAGCGCCAAAGCCCCGCCCGCAATACCCATGGCAGGCACCGGACCCCAACCAAATATCAACAAGGGCGACAGCGGTATCAGCAACACCAATCCACCCACGGTCACAAACGCTGGCACCGCCATATTGCCGGTGCCGCGAATGATGGCCGAAAGCGAGTTGAATAGCCACACCAGCACCGCACCCGCAAACACCCAATTGGAATACTGCAGAGCCGCATCCAGCGCAGCAGCGGTGCCACCCATGCGGGTGTACAGCCAGCGCCCACCCCACAGCATGGCCAGTGTGAACAGGGCCGCAAACAGTAGCGCAATCACAAGGGCGTGAAATACCAAGGCGTTGGCATCGTCGCGCCTGCGTGCGCCCAAGGCGCGGGCAATCGCGGAGGCAATGCCACCGCCCATGGCACCCGCCGACATCATCTGCATCAGCATCACGGCAGGAAACACCAGCGCCATGCCCGCCAGCGCGTCGGTCCCCAGCTTGCCGACAAACCAGGTCTCAATCAGCCCCACGGCAGCCTGCGCCAACATCACCAGCACCATGGGCGCACCCAGGCGCAACAGTGTGGGCGCAATCGGCCCCTCCAGCAGCAATCGGGTGCGCGGGTCGAGTTCGCTCATACGGCCACCGTGCGTGCTGGCAGTTTTGCTTCCTGGATGGGTAAATGGATTAGTGCTGCGCCCACCGCCAATGCGATGTCGGCGTACCACATCCAGTTGTAGCTGCCCGTGGCGTCAAACACTTTGCCGCCCAGGTAGGCACCTAAAAATCCGCCTACCTGGTGCGTCAACATGACCAAGCCAAACAAAGTGGCCATGTGGGATGTGCCAAAAAACTTGGCCACCAGGCCCGCAGTCGGTGGCACGGTGGACAAAAAGCTCACGCCCATGACCGCCGCAAATACCAGCACCACTGGACCAGTTTGGGGCACCATCAAAAACACAAGCACCGCGACCGCACGGACTGTGTAGACCAACGACAGCAACGACTTCATGCGCCAGCGCCCCACGGCCAAACCCATGGCAATGCTGCCCACGATGTTGAACAACCCCAAAATGCCCAGCGCCCAGGCACCCCATTGCGTGGGCAAACCGCAGGCCGCCACCACACCAGGCAAGTGCGTAGCCAAAAAAGCCACGTGAAATCCACAGACAAAAAAGCCGGCTGCCAGCAACAAAAAGCTGGGCGTGTGCAGGGCCTGGCGAACCGCCTCGCCCGTGCCCATGGATTTCGCCCCCGGCGTTGCCACCGGCACGTTGCTGCCTTTCAAGAAAAAGGCGGCGGGCAGCGCCAGCAGCACCAGACCCGCCATGACCTGCATGGCATTGCCCCAGCCCACGCTGACCATCAGTGCACCGGCAATGGGTGCCATCACAAACTGCCCAAACGAGCCGCCCGCATTCACAATGCCCGTGGCCATGCCCCGTTTGTTGGCGGGAAGTAAGCGCGTGGTGGCCGCCATCAGCACCGCAGGGCCGGCCATGCCCGCACCGCCCGCTGCCAACACACCAATGGCAAAGATCAGCCCGGCGGTGCTGGTCATGAACGGCGTGATGAAAGTGCCCAGCGCCACCAGCGTGACCCCCAGCACCAACACGCGCCCGGCACCCACGCGGTCGGCAAAGGCACCTGCAAACGGCTGCGTCAGCCCCCACCAGAGTTGTCCAAAGGCGAACGCCAGACTGATTTGCCCCAGCCCCAGGCCGGTAGACGTGTTGAGTGAACTCAAAAACAGGCCCATGGTTTGGCGCGTGCCCATCGTCAATGCAAAGGTGCCTGCAGCCGCCAGCAACACCACCCACACGGCGAAAGAACGCTGCGCGCCAGCAGGGTTAGCGCCGGTAGAGGCAGCGGTAGTGTGTGTATCAGACATCGTCTTCTCCAGACTCTAGGGGGGATAGCAATTCAAGAGACGCATCAATCAGCGCGTGCAAGGCCAGCACGCGTTCTGTGCCCAGCGTGGCGTTGATGCCTTCTTGCGCTATGCGCCATTTGCGCTGCGCCTCGGTGCGCTTGGTTTGCCCAGCAGGTGTTGCGGTGATCAGGCGACTGCGGGCATCGTCACCCGCATTGACCTCAATCCAGCCATTGGCTACTAGGGGTTGGAGGTTGCGCGACAGCGTAGAGGTGCTCATGCGCATCACGCCCGCCAGGTCGACAGCACGGATTGGCCCCAACTTGACCACATGCGAGAGCAACGAGTATTGCGTGGTTTTGAGGCCGGTCTTAGTCAGCGCCAGGTCGTAGTGTTGTGACACGCGGCGTGTCAGCTGGCGCAGCTTCAAGTTGGTACAGCCTTGCGGCTTGAGAACGTCCGCGACAGCGGTTGGCTTGACAAGTGGTTTCATGTAAATTATTGTATCTACATCAGTTGTATGTGCAAGTTAATTTGAAGAAAGCGCTTCACACATCATGAACACCATGACCACTCCCTCTACCTTGAACATCTGGCTGGCAGAAGAAGCCGCTGTGATTACACGTCTCAACGCAGGCCCTGGCCCCGGTGTGGCGCGGCCCGAACAGGTGGCTGGCCTGACCGGCATGGAACTGATGCAGGCCATGCTGCGCGGCGAGCTGCCCTATGCGGCCATCGCCAAGACGCTGGACTTCACCATCGTGGAAGTCTCCGAAGGTCGCGCCGTGTTTCAGGGCACGCCCGGCCCCACCCATCTCAACCCCATGGGCACGATTCATGGTGGCTGGTACGCCACTTTGCTGGATTCCGCCCTGGGCTGCGCAATTCACACCCTGATGCCGGTGGGGCGCGGCTATACAACGGCAGAGCTGGGGGTGAATCTGGTCAAGGCCATCAACCCGGCCAAGACCGTCCGTGTGCGGGCTGAAGGCAAGGTGCTTCACTGCGGGCGCCAGCTGGCCACGGCCGAGGCGCGCATTGTGGGGCCGGACGGCACGCTGTATGCCCACGCCACCACCACCTGCCTGGTGTTTGACATGAAAAAACCTTGACCCTGTCGGCACCGCACTGCGACAGACTCGGCCACAATGCGCGGCATGCAATTCCTCCACACCATGCTGCGCGTTGGCAACCTTCAACGCTCCATCGATTTCTATACCAACGTGCTGGGCATGCAGGTGCTGCGCACCTCGGAAAACCCCGAGTACAAATACTCGCTGGCCTTCCTCGGCTTTGACGGCGGCAACCCCGGCCAGGCCGAGATTGAACTCACCTACAACTGGGGCGTAGAAACCTACGAACTGGGCACCGCCTACGGCCACATTGCGCTGGGTGTGCCGGATGCCTATGCGGCTTGCGCCACGATCAAGGCTGCGGGCGGCAATGTCACACGCGAAGCGGGCCCGGTCAAAGGCGGCAGCACAGTGATTGCCTTTGTGACCGATCCGGACGGCTACAAGATTGAGTTGATTCAGCGTACCGCACAGGCCGCGGGCGCTGGCCTGCGTTGATCTGCTACGTTTTTAGTAGCTGCTTACACAATATCCACGGGGCCTAGCAGCCGATTTTGTCTTATATTTCGTTCAATCGACCTGCTGGCTTGAACGCTTTGGCAAGTGGTAGGTGAGCGCTGCAGCAATACAAATTTCCAATGCACCTGTCGGCAAGGTGTCCGACAGCGGGAGAACCAGCGCCCGCTTGCCTTCAAACTTGAAGTCCATTGGAAACAGGGTTCTGGCCATCTCCACCAGATCGGTCTGGCAATGGAAGTACATCGCGTAATGGTCCGGCGCGCGTGCCTTCCAGTCCATGCGCAAAGGACTGCCGGCTTTGTTCCGGGAGGTGTAGCTCGGCTCACCCCATTTCCGCGACTCTTGCATCTCGCCCACACCGGTTGTGGCCGCTGCCACCCGAAAGACAAGTTCACGCAGCGCAAGAAGCCGTTTGCGCGGTATCGCAGGGTGTGCGTCAAATTTGGCCCGTACTTGGGCGTCGGCAAATGGCGTTATGTGGGCTTTGCTGCGGGGGGTGCGCTGGCGGCCTCGATCGCAGCAATGTCAATTTTTTGCATCTCCATCATTGTCTCGAAGGCACGTTTGGCGGCGGCGCGGTCGGGATTTGAAATGGCGGAGGTGAGTGCGCGCGGCGTGATTTGCCACGACAGGCCCCACTTGTCTTTGCACCAGCCGCATTGACTCGCCTGGCCGCCGTTGTCCACGATGGCATTCCACAAACGGTCCGTCTCTGGCTGGTCGTCTGTTGCCACCTGGAACGAAAACGCTTCGCTGTGCTTGAACATCGGCCCGCCATTGAGTCCCAGGCAGGGAATTCCCATGACCGTGAACTCCACCGTCAGGACATTGCCTTCCTTGCCCATGGGGTAGTCCCCGGGCGCGTAATGGACTGCACCCACCGCACTGTCCGGGAAAGTCTCGGCATAGAACTTCGCGGCGTCGAGTGCACCACCGTCGTACCAAATACATATCAAGTTCTTGGGGATCATGGGCGTTCTCCTTGGTTAGACACCAACAAGAATTTACAGCAATTGCCGTTGGATCGGGAGCGGCAAATCACATCATCCCGCGCAGCACAGAAAAGGGCGCCGAAGCGCCCTTGTGCAATCAGCTCGCGCAATACGCCTTACTTGCGAAGTGCCTGCGTGTCTTTGGCCAGTTGGGTGATCTTGTCCCATTCGCCCTTCACCATCGCGTCATTCGGCACAATCCACGAGCCGCCCACACAGATCACATTGGGCAGGGCCAAAAAGTCAGGTGCGTTTTGCAAAGTCACGCCACCGGTGGGGCAAAACTTCACGTCAAAAAATGGACCGCTCCAGGCCTTGAGCATGGCGGGGCCACCTGCCTGCATGGCGGGGAAGAACTTGAGCTGGGTGTAGCCGCCTTCCTGCGCGGCCATGATCTCGGTGCCGGTGGCCACGCCGGGCAGCAGGGGCAGGCCCAGGTCG
>JBJOLD010000318.1:0-4109 GCA_046045765.1 Pseudomonadota bacterium
ATACGCTGTCCAAGTACGCCTTCGGTAACTACCGCGACCTGTTGGAGGCCATCACGCTCAACCCTGCCATGGGCTACTACCTCAATACCAAAGGCAACAAAAAGGCCGACGGTAGAGGTAGTGCACCCGATGAAAACTACGCGCGTGAGGTGATGCAGTTGTTCAGTATTGGTCTGGTAGAGCTGAACCAAGACGGTACAACCAAGCTGGTGGGGGGGGCGCAACATACCCAACACCACTCCGGTACGTTTGCCGATGGTGCAGGTGGGTAATAACCACTCCACGGGTACCATCAACTTCATGGGCGGCACGCTGGACAATAGTTCTGCTGCTTCTGCCCTGAAGGCGGCGCTGGACAAGTTGTTTAATCACACCAACACCGCGCCCTTCGTCTGCAAACAGCTCATTCAGAGGCTGGTTACCAGCAACCCCAGCCCGGCCTACGTGCAGCGGGTGGCTAATGTATTTGATAACAGTGGCTCGGGCGTGCGCGGCGACCTGGCGTTTGTGTATGCCGCTATATTGCTGGACGACGAAGCGCGTGGCCCCAATGGTTTGAATGCTTCTGTGCAGCCTGAGTTTGGCAAACTGCGCGAACCCATGTTGCGCTTGGTGCAGTGGGCACGCACGTTTGGCGTGACTTCTGCGTCCGGCGCCTGGAAACTTGGTGACCTCAGCGATGCTGGCACCAAATTGGGTCAAAGCCCACTTCGTTCGCCCTCGGTGTTTAACTTCTTTCGGCCTGGCTACGTGCCACCGGCCACGGTACTAACTGCTGGTACGGTGGTACCAGAGTTTCAATTGGTCAACGAGAGCAGTGTGGGCGGCTACCTGAATTACATGCAGGGCGTAATTGGCAACGGCATCAACTTTGTCAGCGGCTCTACATGGGATATTTCCACCCCTTACAGCGCTGAAATTGCTTTGGCGCTCAGCCCCACACCTGCCAACCCTACAAACTTGATTGACCGGCTGAACCTGCTTTTATGTGCCGGCCAATTGTCCGCACCTAACGTCACGCTGATCACTACTACGGTGGGGGCCATGAAAGGCGTGGATACTTCGATTCCCGTCAACGCCACCAAGACAGCAGCCAATCTACGCAACCGCGTGTGCGCCGCGGTGCTGATGGTGATGGCCTGTGCCGAGTATTTAGTTCAGAAATAGGCGCTTTGCAGATGTCCTCACACCCTACTTTTGTACCCAGTCGCCGTGACTTTCTAAGACGCTCAGGCCAACTCGCACTGAGTGGTACTGCCTTGCCGTTTGCCTTGAATTTGGCCGCCATGGGCGAGGCCGCAGCGCTCACTGCAACAGCGGGCGACCCCAACGACTACAAGGCTTTGGTGTGCGTATTTTTGTACGGCGGCAATGACTATGCCAATACGCTGGTGACCTATGACGATGCCAGTTACGACCAATACAGCACGATTCGTGGCGGTGGAGCTTTGCGCACCGCCGGGGGCATTGCGCTCGCCCAAAGCGCGCTGGCCGCCACAGAGCTCAAGCCCGCTGCGCTGGATGTGCCCGTTGATTCGCTGGGAGTAGCGCGCAAATTTGCCCTTAACCCCACCATGACCGGGCTGACGAACTTGTTCAACACCGGAAAAATGGCGGTTCAACTTAACGTCGGTCCCTTGGTAAAGCCGCTCACTCGCGCGCAGTACAACAGCTCTGACAAAGTGGCCAACCCACGCCCACCGCAGCTCTTTTCCCACAACGACCAGCAGTCGGTGTGGCAGTCATCATCGCCCGAAGGTTCGACCATTGGCTGGGGCGGAAACATAGGCGACTTGGCACTTGCGCCCAATCCGGTATTGAATACGCCAGCCCAATTCACCTGCATATCAGTCACCGGAAACGCGGTTTTTTTGTCCGGCGATACAGCGCTGCAGTACCAGGTGAGCACGGGGGGGGCCATCAAGATCAATGCAGCGGTGACCAACGCTACCGTATATGGGTCGAATACCGCCGCCGCTGGCGCAGTAACCGTAAGTGCTGCTTTGCGCACCATCATCCAGCAGACGGGCAACCACAGGCTGGAAAACGAGTACACCAAAGTCACCACCCGCGCCGTGGCCGCCGAGGCCAAGGTGACCCAAGCGCTTGCGCTTACCGATGCCTTGGGCAACCCGGTGGGTGGCACGGCACTGCGCGTGCCATTTCCCACCGGCAATTCGTTGGCTGACCAGCTCAAAATGGTAGCCCGCCTGATCAGTGGGCGTGCAGTGCTGGGTTCGCAGCGCCAGGTGTTTATGGTGTCTCTCGGAGGTTTTGACTTGCATGACAACCTGATCCGCGATCACGGCACATTGCTGGGCAAGGTCAGCACCGCCATGACTGCGTTTTACGAGGCCACGGTAGACATGGGGGTGGCCAGCAAAGTCACAGCATTCACCGCCTCTGACTTCGGCCGCACGTTGGCTTCCAACGGCGACGGATCGGACCACGGCTGGGGCAGCCACCACTTTGTGGTGGGTGGCGCGGTGAACGGCAAGAAGTTTTATGGAACTGCCCCCCCCATCAGCGTGGCAGACACCAAAGACAGCGGCGGCAACTATTTGCCTGCCAACCAGTGGCATGTAGGCCAAGGTCGCCTGCTGCCCAGCACCTCTGTAGACCAATATGCCGCTACCTTGGCCAAGTGGTTCGGGGTCACCACCACCGAGATGCCGGTAGTGCTGCCCAAGATTGTGAACTTTGGCAACTTGGCTACGCCGGCGCGCTTGGACTACCCGGTGGATTTGGGCTTTATGCTGTAGTATTTTTCTAAACGCTATGTTTTTAATAGCTGCTTACGCACTATCCACGGGATCTAGGGGTCGATAAGGTGTGTTTTTCTCCACCATTCTGAAAAACTGTGGCAGTGCTTGTCTACCGGGGCAAACAGCGGTGGTTGTTGGTAGGGTTTTGCCAGTGGGCCGTGTCCCGCTGATGTCCAAAATGTTTGCACTGCGGCCATGGTGCCATCCACATGGGGGTTCGCTTGCCAAGTGACTGAGCGCGCAGCCTGCAGCGCTTGCGCTACCTGCGCAACATCTCCCCACCAGAGGTGTGTCGGCTGCGTAATCTGGGCCTGCAGCCCTTCGGTCACAAAGCGCCAGCGCAGCGTGCTCCAAGGCGTTTGTGCGTGGCATGGTGGTAAGCCAATGCCAATGACCAGCACGTCTGCTCGCGCAGTGGGCGGAATGGCCCCCATAGACCACGGGTGCAGCAGCAGCACATCACGGCGTGCTACCAACGTGCCGTCGGGCGCACACCATTCGGCCCCAGGCGGCGTGTTGTGCAATGCAGGCTGTGCCACGCCTGAATCTGCACGGACACTTGTAGCGTTGGCTCGTCGTTCTCCTGGACTGAGCTGCATTGCGGCATCGCGCGCGATGTGGTCTAACGCTTCGTAACTGGTGTCGATTGCGGTGCCAGGGCTATGCCACTGCGCCGCTGCGTACTTGGCCACGTTATCGGCGTTGAAGAGATAAGGCTTGCTGCTGCCTGTACCCGCAACCCATTGCCAGCTCAGGTGGTTGCTGGCTACGTCACCATCGAGCAAGTGGCCCAGCATCCACTGTGCACCCGCATGCCAGTGAACCTTGCACAGATGCACCACGTAGCTGGCCAGCCACATGCGGGCGTGGTTATGTAGGTAGCCCGTTTCGTACAGTTCGCGCACGGCCATATCGATCGCGGGGATGCCTGTGCGGGCTTCCAGCACATCGGCGGGTACCTCACGTTGGTAGGCATCGTCGGGCAACAGTCTGGCGTGGAGCGATTGGTGAATGCCATCGCCCAAATGTTCCCAAACGTGGTGCCAATAGGCGCGCCAGCCCAACTCAAAGACGAACTTGTGTTTTGCATCTAGCGGATGGCGCGCGTTGACCGTGTCGTACACCTCGCGCAGGCTCAGCAGGCCGTGGGTGAGGTAGGGCGACAAGCGAGTGACCGCACCCTCAATGGCGTTGCGCGTGCGGGCGTAGGCAGCGGGGTTGATCGCAGCCAGGCGGGCATAGGCAGCTTCTCGGGTGGGCGGAAACTGGGTGAGTAGCGCTTGCGTCATGCTGCGCCTGCCGCAGCCGCGCTGGGCACTTGCAACAGCCGGTGGGTTGTGGCTT
>JBJOLD010000360.1:0-11612 GCA_046045765.1 Pseudomonadota bacterium
CTATGGCCCCAAGACGCTGAACTACTTTGCTCCATCGCCCAATCCGGCTCCGCCCAGTCGCGCCAATTGGCTGGGCACCGATGACCGGGGGCGTGACTTGCTGGCCCAGTTGATTTATGGATTTCGCGTGAGTGTTTTGTTTGCTCTGGCACTCACGGTCACGGGCGTTGTGTTGGGTGTCATCACCGGGGCTATTCAGGGCTTTTTTGGTGGCAAGACCGATCTGGCGTTTCAGCGCTTTATCGAAGTGTGGAGCGCCATGCCGGAGCTTTATTTGCTGATTATTTTCAGCGCCGTGTTCGCGCCCAGCATTTCGCTGCTGCTGGTGCTGCTCAGCCTGTTTGGTTGGATGGGGCTGAGCGACTATGTGCGGGCCGAGTTTTTACGTAACCGCCAGCTCGACTATGTGCGGGCTGCCAAGGCGCTGGGCGTTTCCAACTGGAAAATCATCACGCGCCATGTGTTGCCCAACAGCTTGACGCCGGTGGTGACCTTTCTGCCGTTTCGCATGAGCGGCGCGATTCTGGCGTTGACCTCACTGGATTTTTTAGGTCTAGGGGTTCCACCCGGTACGCCGTCGTTGGGCGAACTGCTGTCGCAGGGAAAAAACAACATCGATGCGTGGTGGATTTCGTTGTCCACCTTTGGCGTGCTGGTCGTGACCCTGCTTCTTCTGACCTTGATGGGCGATGCCTTGCGGGATGCGCTGGACCCTAGAAAGGCACAAGAATGAGCATGCAAGCTGACCATCGGGAAGATCAGCCTGTGCCACTGCTTCAGGTTAGCGGTCTACGCGTCAGCTTTAGTGGCCGTGAAGTGGTGCATGGCGTTGATTTTTCCATTGCAGCGGGAGAAAAGTTCGCGTTAGTGGGGGAATCCGGGTCAGGCAAAACGGTGTGTGCCTTGAGTTTGCTGGGGTTGGCGCAGGGGGCTCAGGTGAGCGGCAGTGCACTGTTCTCGCCAGACGGGCAAAGCGCAGCGCCGATGGATTTATTGAAACTGTCTCAACGTAAGCTGCAAAGCATCCGTGGTCAAGATATCGCCATGGTCTTTCAGGAGCCTATGACGGCCCTGAACCCGGTGTTCACCATAGGCGAGCAAATTGCTGAAGTTTTAGAGTTAAAAATGGGGCTGGCCCCCGTGCAATGTGCGCAAGCAGCTATAAATTTAATAGCAGATACCGGCATCGATGACCCTGTGCGACGTGCCAAAGCCTACCCGCACCAGCTCTCCGGTGGCCAGCGCCAGCGCGCCATGATTGCCATGGCGCTGGCTTGCAAGCCCAAACTGCTGTTGGCGGACGAGCCCACTACCGCGCTGGATGTCACGGTGCGTCGCCAAATTCTGGATTTGCTCAGCGAATTGCAAAGCAAATACGGCATGGCCGTGCTGCTGATCACGCACGATTTGAATTTGGTGCGCCAATTTGCCAACCGCGTTGCCGTCATGGAAAACGGGCATATCGTGGAGCAAGGCGCTGTGAATACGGTGTTTAGCAATCCGCAGCACAGCTACACCCGCCGTTTGATAGACAGCAAACCAGTGCGCGACGTGGTGGATGTGAATGCCGATGCGCACTTGGCGCTATCGGGCCAAGCTGTGCGCGTGGTGTATTCCGTACCTAGATCGGGGGTTCGTGGCTGGTTTTCGCCGGGTGCGTTTGTTGCCTTGGAGGGCACAGATTTTCAGTTGCAAGCCGGGCAAACGCTAGGCGTGGTGGGGGAATCCGGCTCAGGCAAGTCGACATTGGCGTTGGCCGCCCTGGGTTTGTTGGCCTGTGGCGGCAAACTTTCGGTGTTCGGCCAGGCCTGGTGCCGCAGTGCAGCAGCGGACAAAGTGCTGCGCAAAGGCATTCAGGTTGTGTTCCAAGACCCGTTTTCGTCTCTTTCGCCCCGTATGACGGTGGAAGAAATTGTGGGGGAGGGACTTTTGGTGCATGAGCCCCTGTTGTCTGCACAGCTTCGCAAAAACCGCGTAGTCGCCGCGCTGCACGAAGTGGGCTTGGCTGAAAGTCAATTCCCGGGCTTGTTGCAACGCTACCCCCATGAATTCTCGGGCGGGCAGCGCCAGCGCATTGCCATTGCCAGAGCGCTGATCATTGAGCCAGAGGTTTTGGTGCTGGATGAGCCCACCAGCGCGCTGGACGTCACCATGGCACAACAGGTGTTGCAACTGCTGCAGGGGCTGCAACGGGAACGCGGTTTGGCGTACCTACTTATTACCCACGATGTGGCCGTTGTCCGGGCCATGGCACACCAAGTGATGGTCTTGCAAGGCGGCAAAGTAGTGGAAAAAGGGGATGTCAATACGGTTCTGAATAAGCCTCAGCACCCCTACACCCGCACATTGCTTGCCGCAGCGCAATAATTCCTTAAGAATCAAGGCACTTAGAGGCCCTTTTACAGTACAATCCAAAGCTCACGACCAAACGGGCGGGTAATTACCGCCCGTTTTTTTTGGTCGATTGTTTTTACACTGTGGTTTTTGTTGGGTTAAAAAGGGTTTATCGAGCGTGGCATTGCAGGAAATTGTGGAACAAACCGTAGGTGGTCTGGGATATGACCTGGTGGAGATTGAACGCTCTGCTGGGGGCTTGCTGCGCATCACAATCGATTTACCTTGGGTGAAGCCCGCCGAAAACACTGTAACGGTGGACCAGTTTGTCAACGTAGAAGACTGCGAAAAAGTGACGCGTCAACTGCAGTTCGCGCTAGAGGTTGATGGGGTTGAATACAAACGGCTTGAGGTGTCCTCGCCGGGTATTGATCGCCCGTTACGCCACGTGCAAGATTTTGAGCGCTTCGTGGGCCAAATTGTTGACTTGACGCTCAAAGCGCCGATTGGCGCCGCTGCAGGCGGCACAGTTAACGCCAATCGCAAAAAATTTCGCGGCACGCTAGAGCGTTTGGTCGATGCCGATGGTGCTGTTGGCTGGCAAATCGTCTGGAGCGATGCGCCAGAAGTCAAGCCCGGTCAAAAAGTCAGTAAGAAACGTGTGCCGCCGCCGTTACAGGCGATGGGGTTCACGTTTGATGAGCTGCGCGAGGCGAGGCTTGCACCCATCGTGAGTTTTAAAGGCCGTAACGCATCGGGCGATGTGGGCGGCGGAGCAGACGAGGCGTAACGCCGCGTTGCAATTTTTTTGTATTGATAAAAGTGTTCAGGAGAGTCAAGGCATGAATCGCGAACTTTTGATGCTGGTTGAGGCAATTTCCCGTGAGAAAAACGTGGAGCGTGACGTGGTGTTGGGCGCAGTGGAGGCGGCATTGGCCCAAGCGACCAAGAAGCTGTTCGTCGGCGAAGTGGATATCCGCGTGGCGTTGGACCGTGATAGCGGCAACTACGAAACCTTCCGCCGCTGGCACGTGGTTCCCGATGAAGCAGGCTTGCAGTTGCCCGACCAAGAGATTTTGTTGTTTGAAGCCAAAGAGCAAATTCCTGACATCGAGGTTGACGAATACATTGAAGAAACAGTTGAATCCGTGCCAATTGGCCGCATCGGCGCCATGGCAGCCAAGCAGGTCATCTTGCAAAAAATTCGCGATGCTGAGCGCGAAATGTTGCTCAACGACTTCATGTCGCGCGGCGAAAAGATTTTTGTGGGCACCGTTAAGCGCATGGACAAAGGCGACATCATTGTCGAAAGTGGCCGCGTTGAAGGCCGTCTGCGCCGCAGCGAGATGATTCCCAAGGAAAACCTGCGTACTGGCGACCGTGTGCGCGCCATGATCATGGAAGTGGACTTGACATTGCGTGGCGCACCGATTGTGTTGTCGCGCTCGGCTCCTGAGTTCATGATTGAGTTGTTCCGCCAAGAGGTGCCAGAGATCGAGCAGGGCCTGCTAGAGATCAAATCCTGCGCCCGTGACGCGGGCTCTCGCGCCAAGATCGCCGTGCTCTCGCACGATAAACGCGTGGACCCCATTGGCACCTGCGTTGGCGTACGTGGTACTCGTGTTAACGGCGTAACCACTGAACTCGCTGGTGAACGCGTTGATATTGTGTTATGGAGCGAAGATCCAGCCCAATTCGTGATTGGCGCATTGGCACCGGCCAACGTGTCTTCTATTGTGGTGGACGAAGAGCGTCACGCGATGGATGTGGTGGTGGACGAGGAAAACCTGGCTATTGCGATTGGTCGCGGTGGGCAAAACGTGCGCTTGGCTTCTGACCTGACGGGCTGGAAGATCAACATCATGGATGCCGCTGAATCAGCCCAGAAGTTGGCTGTTGAGACTGACTCTGGCCGCAAATTGTTCATGGAAAAGCTTGATGTGGACGAGGAAATCGCCGACATCCTGATTGCTGAAGGTTTCACCAGTTTGGAAGAAGTGGCCTATGTGCCATTGCAAGAAATGCTGGAGATAGAGAGCTTTGATGAAGATACCGTGCACGAATTGCGCAACCGCGCTAAAGACGCACTGTTGACCATGGAAATTGCCCATGAAGAAAATGTGGAAGAGGTCTCCCAAGACCTGCGCGATCTGGGCGGTTTAACTACCGAACAGGTTGGTAAATTGGCCGACGGTGGAGTGCATACACGCGATGACCTCGCAGACCTCGCAGTCGACGAACTCACCGACATCACAGGCCAGTCTGCGGACGAAGCCAAAGCCCTCATCATGAAGGCGCGCGAACATTGGTTTACCAATGACGCCGCTTCTTAAGCACAACCTCGTTGTCATGAACACGAAGTTTCAGTGATGGCATAACCAGCGCCCTTGGGGCCTGTTATGCCGAACTAAAGGTATCAGCACAAATGTCCAGTACGACCGTAGTCGAGTTTGCAAATGAACTCAAAAAATCCACCGACACGCTGCTCGAGCAGCTGAAGTCAGCCGGGGTTGCCAAATCGGCGGCCTCTGACGTCTTGACCGACGCAGACAAGCACAGCTTGCTTAACTATTTGCAAAACAGCCACGGGACGGGTGGTGCTGATCGCAAAAAAATTACTTTAGTTAAAAAACAAACCACGGAAATCAAGCAAGCTGACTCTTCTGGCAAGGCTCGCACGATTCAGGTTGAAGTCCGCAAAAAGCGTACTTTTGTTCGCCGAGAAGACGGTACCGAGCAAGTCGGTGAGCAGGTCGAAGTTGAGTCCACGGCAGACGAGCAAGTCGTTCCTGTGATTGATCAAGCTGAATTGGCACGTCGCGAAGAGGATGCACGCCGTCAAGCGGAATTGATTCGTCGTCAGGAAGAAGAACTTGCCGAACGCCGTCGTGAACGCGAAGTTCAAGAAGCAAAAGCTCGTGAGGTGGCCGAAAGAGCGGCAGCCTTGGCTTTGGCAGAAAAAGAAAGAGCAGAGAGGGCGGCTAAGCCGGCGCCAGTAGTTGCTACGCCGTCTGTAGTGCAAGCTCCCGAAGCTGTAAAACCAGTTGTTCCTGATGTTGCAGCTATTGCTGCAGCGGCAGCGCAAGAAAAAGCTGTAGCCGCCGCCGCCGCCTCAAAAGCAGCAGCCGCTGATGAAGCTGTGCGCGCCGCTGATTTAGGCGAGCGCCGTCGCAAAGCAGAGGCCGAAGCCGCTGCGATCAGGTTGATGATGTCCGCTCCGAAAAAGGTCATGCTAGCCAAGAAGCCGGAGGAGCCTAAACCCGTGGTGGACGCCAAGGCAGGTATCAAGGGTACATTGCACAAGCCTGCAGCGGGTACCGTTCCAGCCAAGCCTGGAAAGCCTGTCCCAGGTGCAGCAACGACTGCACCTGCGGGAAGCGGCAAGGAAGTCAAATCGGCAAAGCTGTCTAGCAGCTGGGCTGGAGATCCGGCCAAGAAGAAAGAAATTAAAACTCGCGGCGACACTGGTGCAGGTGCCGGGCGCTCTACCAATTGGCGTAGTGGCCCACGCGGCAAACGCGGTGGTAACGACCGCGACCACCGTGATGACCATTCCCAGGCAGCACCAGTGGAGGCGCGTGTGCTGGAAGTGCACGTGCCGGAAACCATCACGGTGTCCGAGTTGGCCCACAAGATGGCAATCAAGGCATCTGAAGTAATCAAGTCGTTGATGAAGATGGGCCAGATGGTCACTATCAACCAGCCGTTGGACCAAGATACTGCCATGATTGTGGTGGAGGAGATGGGTCACAAGGCGGTGGTGGCAGCGCTGGACGATCCAGAAGCCTTTACGGATGACGATGTCCAGGGTCAAGAAGCCGAATCGTTGCCGCGCGCACCTGTGGTGACCGTGATGGGCCACGTGGACCACGGCAAGACATCGTTGCTGGACTACATTCGTCGCGCCAAAGTTGCGTCGGGCGAAGCTGGTGGCATTACCCAGCACATTGGGGCATACCACGTGGAAACGCCACGCGGCATGATCTCCTTCTTGGATACCCCTGGACACGAGGCATTTACTGCCATGCGCGCCCGTGGTGCCAAGGCGACCGACATTGTGATTCTGGTGGTCGCTGCTGACGATGGTGTGATGCCTCAGACCAAAGAAGCAATCAAACATGCCAAGGCGGCCGGTGTTCCTATCGTTGTGGCAATCAACAAGATTGACAAGCCAGACTCCAACCCCGAGCGGGTGAAGAACGAATTGGTCGTGGAAGAAGTGGTGCCTGAAGAATTTGGTGGTGACTCTCCGTTCGTGGCGGTGTCCGCCAAGACCGGCGTGGGAATTGACGCATTGCTGGAGCAAGTGCTTTTGCAGGCCGAAGTGCTGGAACTTAAAGCCCCTGTGAATGCCTTGGCCAAGGGCCTGGTGATCGAAGCTCAGCTGGACAAGGGTCGTGGTCCTGTAGCCACCATACTGGTGCAATCCGGTACGCTCAAAACTGGCGACGTTGTGCTTGCAGGCCAGACTTACGGCCGTGTGCGTGCCATGTTGGACGAGAATGGCAAGCCAATCAAGACCGCGGGTCCTTCTATTCCGGTCGAGATACAGGGTCTGACCGAAGTACCTCAGGCCGGTGATGAATTCATGGTCATGTCTGACGAACGTCGTGCCCGCGAAATCGCGACCTATCGTGCCGGTAAATTCCGCAATACCAAGCTGGCCAAGCAGCAGGCTGCCAAGCTTGAAAACATGTTTACCGACCTGTCTTCTGGCGACGTCAAGATGGTTCCGATCATCGTCAAGGCCGATGTACAAGGCTCGCAGGAAGCGCTGGCTCAATCGTTGCTCAAACTGTCCACTGACGAAGTCAAAGTACAAATGGTGTACACCGCAGTGGGTGGCATCAGCGAGTCTGACGTTAATTTGGCAATTGCCTCTAAGGCCATCATCATTGGCTTTAACACCCGTGCTGACGCGGGTGCACGCAAACTAGCCGAAAACAATGGCGTTGATATTCGCTACTACAACATCATTTACGACGCCGTAGATGAGTTGAAAGCAGCGATGTCTGGCATGTTGGCGCCTGAGAAACGCGAAGAGGTTATTGGTTTTGCAGAAATTCGCACCGTGTTCGTGGCTTCCAAGATTGGCACGGTCGCAGGTTGTATGGTCACTGGTGGTTTCGTCAATCGCAGTGCGCATTTCCGCCTGTTGCGCAACAACGTGGTGATTTACACCGGCGAGCTCGATTCCTTGAAGCGTATGAAAGACGATGTGCGCGAAGTCAAGGAAGGCTTCGAGTGCGGTATCAAGCTGAAGAACTACAACGACATCCAGATCAACGACCAGTTGGAATTCTTCGAAATCAAGGAAATCGCCCGTACGCTGTAAGCGACTAGCGAACTCAAGACACTATGGTGCGAAAAAAGTCATCTACCCCTAACCGCGGTTTTCGCGTCGCCGATCAGATCCAACGGGATCTGACTGAGTTGATCGCTCGCGAGCTAAAAGACCCGCGCGTGGGCATGGTGACCATTCAGGCCGTTGAAGTGACGCCTGACTATGCCCATGCCAAGGTGTTTTTCAGTTTGCTGGTTGGTGACCCGGTGCAAACCGGCGAGGGCCTGAACCAGGCTGCGGGTTTTTTGCGCGCAGGCTTGTTCAAGCGGTTGCATATCCATACCGTGCCGACTTTGCATTTCATCTTTGACCAGACGACAGAACGTGCTGCGGACATGAATGCACTGATTGCCAAGGCAGTCTCGTCGCGCGCAAAGGACGACTAAAACCATGAACGCGCCACGTGCACGGGTTGCAAGGCGCCCTGTGCATGGGGTGCTTTTGCTGGATAAGCCAATCGGGCTGTCCAGTAATCAGGCTTTGCAAAAAGCCAAGTGGTTGTTGCGGGCTGAAAAAGCGGGCCATACCGGAACGTTGGACCCTTTGGCGACAGGTGTGTTGCCCCTGTGCTTTGGTGCTGCTACCAAGTTCAGCCAGACGCACCTGGATGCAGACAAGGTGTACCGCGCTACGGCCAGGCTAGGTATCAAGACCAGCACGGGAGATGCCGAGGGTGAAGTGATTAGTGAGCGTGTGGTGCAAGTGACGGCTGAACAGTTGGCTGCGGTGGTGAAACGGTTCACCGGGCCCATCAGCCAGGTGCCTCCTATGCACAGCGCGTTGAAAAAAGATGGAAAGGCGTTGTACGAATACGCCCGAGCAGGAATAGAGGTAGAGCGGGCAGCACGTAACGTCACGATTTATGAACTCAATGTGACTGTAGCCCTCATGGATAGAGCGCAGCCAGCTATTGAATTTATAGCAAATTGCAGCAAGGGAACCTACATTCGCACTTTGGGTGAGGACATGGGTGAGGCCTTGGGATGCGGTGCTCACCTGACGGCGCTTCGGCGTATCCGCACTGGAGACTTTGACGAGTCCCGCTGCCTTACGTTGGAGGCTTTTGAGGCTATGGATGAAGAACAGCGCATGGGGTGTCTCATGCCAGCAGAAGTGTTATTGCCAAAGCACGTAGTTGTCACACTGGACAGCGAAAATGCGGCACGGTTTTTGAGTGGAATGCGCAGACGCGGCGATTGGCCCGATGCGTCTGAAGTGGTGGTGTACGGCAGCAGCCCCAGGGCTCTTTTAGGTACCGCCCATGTGAAGTCGGGAGAGTTGATTCCCATCAGGCTTTTGAGCCCGGTGGAAATTGGTGAGACCTTGGCCCAAATTCAATGAAGTTGTAACGGCACAGTTTTGAAAAGTTAGTAGAAAGTGAACTATGAGCATTAAACAAATCCGCAATATCGCGATCATCGCCCACGTTGACCATGGCAAAACTACCATGGTGGACCAACTGTTGCGCCAGTCGGGCACATTTGCCGAACACGAGAAAATCGTCGACACGGTGATGGACAACAACGCTATTGAAAAAGAACGTGGCATCACGATTCTGGCCAAAAACTGCGCTGTAAGCTGGGAAGGCACCCATATCAACATTGTTGATACTCCTGGACACGCCGACTTCGGCGGTGAAGTAGAGCGTGCGCTAAGCATGGTGGACGGCGTGGTGTTGCTGATTGACGCCCAAGAAGGCCCCATGCCTCAAACCCGCTTTGTGACCAAAAAGGCTTTGGCTTTGGGCCTGAAGCCTATTGTCGTAGTGAACAAAGTCGATAAGCCCGGTGCGAACCCCGACAAAGTGGTGAACGCTGCGTTTGATTTGTTTGACAAACTGGGGGCAACAGACGAGCAACTAGACTTCCCCGTGGTATACGCCTCCGGTATCAACGGCTGGTCTTCCCTCGAAGAAGGCGCGCCTGGCGAGCAGTGGGGTCCCGATATGTCGGCTCTGTTCAATACCGTGTTGAAGCACGTTCCTGCCCAAAAGGGTGACCCAGCTGCGCCATTGCAGTTGCAAATTTCCGCTCTGGATTTCTCTACTTTTGTGGGGCGTATTGGTGTGGGCCGTATCAGCCAAGGCACCATCAAGCCCAACATGGAAGTGGTTGTGATGGAAGGCCCAGATGGTAAGACCGTTAAAGGCCGTATTAATCAAGTATTGACCTTCCAAGGCTTGGATCGCGTGCAAGCCCTTGAGGCTGGCCCGGGCGAAATCGTGTTGATTAACGGTATTACCGACATCGGTATTGGCGTTACCGTGACCGACCCGATCACCCCCATGCCTCTGCCCATGCTGAAAGTGGACGAGCCCACACTGACCATGAACTTTTGCGTGAACACTAGCCCATTGGCTGGTCGTGAAGGCAAGTATGTGACCAGCCGTCAAATTTGGGACCGCCTGCAGAAAGAGCTGCAACACAACGTGGCTTTGCGTGTAAACGAAACTGACGAAGAAGGTATCTTCGAAGTGATGGGGCGGGGCGAACTGCACTTGACCATTTTGTTGGAAAACATGCGCCGTGAAGGCTATGAAATGGCCGTGTCCAAGCCTCGCGTGATGTTCCGTGATGTGAATGGCGAGAAGCACGAGCCCATCGAGCTGGTAACTGCTGACGTGGAAGAAACCCATCAAGGTGGCGTGATGCAAGCCCTGGGCGAGCGCAAGGGCGAATTGGTCAATATGGAACCAGATGGTCGTGGCCGTGTGCGCTTGGAATACCGCATACCTGCGCGTGGTTTGATTGGTTTCTCTAATGAGTTTTTGAACTTGACCCGTGGTTCTGGCCTGATTGCCAATATTTTTGACTGCTACGAGCCACACAAAGGTGACATCGGTGGCCGCAAGAATGGCGTGTTGATTTCCATGGACGCAGGTGAAATTTTCACCTATGCGCTGGGCAAACTGGACGACCGCGGCCGTATGTTCGTCAAGCCCAATGATCCTGTGTACGAAGGCATGATTGTGGGTATCCACAGCCGTGATAACGATCTGGTGGTTAATGCTACCCGTACCAAGCAGCTCACCAACTTCCGTGTGTCTGGCAAGGAAGATGTAATCAAGATTACGCCCCCCATTGAATGCACACTGGAATACGGCGTGGAATTCATTGAAGACGACGAGTTGGTGGAAATCACGCCCAAGTCGATTCGCCTGCGCAAGCGCCATTTGTCTGAGAGCGACCGCAAGCGCGCGGGCAAGTTTTAACCGACCTTGAAGCTGACCCACACGCGGGCGGTTTTCTTAATGGTGGCGGTGACCCTGCTGTGGTCCACCGCCGGTGTGATTACGCGCCATTTGGAATCTGCCCGCAGTTTTGAAGTCACTTTCTGGCGGGCCTTTTTTACGGCAGCGAGCCTTGCGGTTGCGCTGCCGTTGCTACGTGGACGTGACGTGTTTTTGAAGATGCGCCATGCTGGCGTATTTTTTTGGCTTTCGGGTGCGTGCTGGAGCGTGATGTTCACCGCCTTCATGCTGGCCTTGACTTTGACCAGCGTGGGCAATGTATTGGTCACTATGTCCATTGGGCCGCTGCTAACCGCAGTGATGGCGCGGCTGTTCATTGGGCACCGCGTTGCAAGTCGCACATGGGTGGCCATCATTGTTGCAGCGGTGGGCATTGTGTACATGTACGCATCTCAGATAGGCGATGTAACACTGTTGGGTACGTTGGTCTCTTTATGTGTGCCGATTGCGGGTGCCGCCAACTGGACGATCACCCAGCATTCCCATGACGTAGGCCACGTCGACCTGATGCCCGCTGTGGCAGTGGGCGCCGTTATGAGCTGTGCGGTGACGCTGCCAGTGGCGTTTCCATTCCAAGCTACGGCGCATGACGTGGGCTTGCTGGCCTTTCTGGGGGTGTTTCAGCTTGCGCTACCGTGTGTGTTGAGCGTGCGATGTGCACAGGTTTTGAAGGCTCCGGAACTA
>JBJOLD010000366.1:0-8862 GCA_046045765.1 Pseudomonadota bacterium
ATACAGTAATATAGCGGTATGGCTAAAGAAAAAACTATTTACGTTTGCACAGAGTGCGGCGGCACCGCGCCCAAGTGGTTGGGCAAATGCCCCAGTTGCAACGCCTGGAACACCTTGGTTGAGTCCGTCGCCGAGAGCGCGCAACCCGCCAAAAACCGCTTCGCCTCGCTGGCCAAAACCGCCGAAGTGGCGACTTTGGGTGACATTGATGCTGTGGACATGCAGCGTACCCCCACCGGGCATGACGAGCTGGACCGCGTCTTGGGCGGCGGCATCGTCGAGGGCGGTGTGGTGTTGATAGGCGGTGACCCTGGCATCGGCAAATCGACGCTGTTGCTGCAGGCGCTGGACTCGCTGCAACGCAGCGGTCAAAGAACCTTGTACGTGACGGGTGAAGAAAGCGGGGCGCAGGTCGCGCTGCGTTCCCGTAGGCTGGGCTTGCTCAATTCGCAAGTCAAAGTGATGGCGGAAATTGGCCTTGAAAAAATCCTCGCCACGCTGGAGAAAGAGCAACCGCAGATCGCGGTGATTGACTCCATCCAAACCGTCTATTCCGACCAATTGACTTCAGCGCCCGGCTCGGTGGCGCAGGTGCGCGAATGCGCGGCGCACTTGACGCGCTATGCCAAAAGCAGCGGTACCGCCATTGTCTTGGTCGGCCACGTCACCAAAGAAGGTGCCTTGGCCGGCCCGCGTGTGCTGGAGCACATGGTCGACACCGTGCTGTACTTTGAGGGCGACACCCACAGCAGCTTCCGTCTGGTGCGCGCCATCAAAAACCGTTTCGGCGCGGTCAATGAGATCGGCGTCTTTGCCATGACCGAGCGCGGTTTGAAGGGCGTCAGCAACCCCAGCGCCATCTTTTTGAGTCAGCACACGGAGCCGGTGCCGGGTAGTTGCGTGATGGTCACTTTAGAGGGCACTCGGCCCATGTTGGTTGAAATTCAGGCGCTGGTGGACAGCGGCGGCCCGAGTCCACGGCGTTTGAGCGTCGGTTTGGACAAAGACCGGCTGGCGATGTTGCTGGCCGTCTTGCACCGCCACGCAGGGGTCGCTTGTATGGATCAGGACGTGTTCGTCAACGCTGTGGGTGGTGTCCGCATCAGCGAGCCGGCGGCAGATTTGGCTGTGATGCTGTCCATTACCTCCAGTTTGCGCGGCAAACCCCTACCGAAAGGTTTCATTGCTTTTGGCGAGGTGGGCTTGGCCGGTGAGGTGCGTCCTGCGCCACGTGGGCAGGAGCGCCTGAAAGAAGCCGCTAAATTGGGTTTCAGCATCGCAATCGTCCCCAAAGCCAATGCGCCCAAGAAAAGCGCTATGGACAATCCTGATTTTGAGGGGTTGACGATCCATGCGGTGGAGAGGATTGAGGAGGCGATGGCGGTGGTTAGAAGCTTGAGTTAGTAGCTATTTAATATTTCCTTAATCTGGCAGGTGGTATGGTTTACACCCTCATGGAGAGTGTGAATGCGAATATTGTTGGCTGAAGATGATTCAATTTTGGGTGATGGCCTGCGTGCGGGCTTGCGCCAACTCGGTTTTCAGGTTGATTGGGTGCGCAACGGTTTGGCGGCAGAACGAGAGCTGATGACGGGCGAGTATGCCGCAGCCGTGCTTGATCTGGGTTTGCCGTTGAAAGATGGCTTAGATGTTCTGCAAACGGTAAGAGATAAAAAAATCATCACCCCTGTGCTGATTTTGACGGCTCGTGATGCCGTACCAGAACGGATTCGTGGGCTTGATTTGGGTGCCGATGATTATGTTGTCAAGCCTATCGATTTGAATGAACTTGGTGCACGTGTGCGTGCTTTGGTGAGGCGCGCGCATGGACAAGTGCAAGATATTTTGCACTGCGGTAGTTTGAAATTAGACCGTGGTGCGCGGCAAGCCAGTTACAGCGATGAGGCTGTGACTTTGTCCACGCGAGAATTTGACTTGTTGTATGTGCTAATGCTCAATGCCGGCCGTGTGATGTCGCGCGATCAAATTGAGCAACAACTCTACAGCTGGGGTTATGAGGTTGAAAGCAACACGATTGAGGTGCACATCCACCACTTACGCAAAAAATTAAGTGCGGAAGTTATTCAAACAGTCCGTGGTGTTGGGTACACTATTTTGCGCGATCAGGCTGCGCCATCGGCTCAAAATATCACATGAGTTTTTTTCACCAAAAGTCATTGCAGGCACGACTTTTGGTGATGGTCTTGGTGGCTGTGTGTGTGATGTGGCTTGCCGCAGTTGTGTTAACGCTGAACGACACACGTCATGAAATCGACGAGATTTTAGATGGACATCTGGCGCAAGTGGCTGCTTTGTTGGTATTTCAGCAAATACACGACGACCACGATGAGGACAATAATTTTCTAGAAGCACCACTGCTACATAAATATGCGCCCAAAATGGCATTTCAAATCTACCGTCGTAATGAGTTGGTGAACCATTCCGCCACCATTGGTCCTCAGCCAATGTCCGGTATCCCAAATGGATTTGATACCGTCGTTCTAGAGGGCGGACAGGAGTGGCGCGTCTTCGCAATGAGTGATGATTCGTTGGGTGTTCGTGTTTATGTGGGCGAATTAACGCAATCTCGTCTGTATGTACTCAAAGCCGTATTGCGCGGCATGTTGATCCCATTTTTAATCGCGCTACCTCTTTTGGCTTTGTTGATGTGGTGGGTCGTACGACGCGGTTTTGCACCCTTGCGGGAGTTGAGCGAGGGCTTGCTGCAACGCAAGCCACAAGCCCTGCATGCCATACAGCTCGGCGATGGTATACCTTCTGAAATCAAACCTATGGTGCAAGCCTTGAACGGTTTGTTTGAACGTATCGAGCTGATGCTGGTGTCTGAGCGCCGCTTCACAGCCGATGCCGCGCATGAATTGCGCACACCAATAGCCGCGATTCGTACACAAGCACAAGTTGCTTTCGGCGCTGGTGCGCATGCGGCTGAGCGTGATCATGCGCTGCTGGCTACGCTCGCAGGCTGTGACCGTGCTACCCGACTGGTTGAGCAATTGCTAATGCTGGCTAGGCTTGAAGCGGCCTCGGAAGAGACATCCAAATTGGCGACTTGTATTGATTTGTGCGCGGTATGTCGCCGTGTTATTGCAGAGCTAGCGCCAGCAGCGCTTGTACGGCAGCAAACTTTAGAATTCGCAGCGCCCAACAAGTGCTTGATAAGAGGGGATGATTTGTTGGTCGGCGTTTTGGTGCGAAATCTTATTGACAATGCCCTACGCTACAGCCAAGAAGGCTCACGCGTTTTTGTATATGTGGGTCTTGCTTTTGAATTGCCCATTTTGTGTGTGGAGGACAGTGGTCAAGGCATGACCGAAGCTGAAATTGCGCGCTTGGGGGAGCGGTTTTTCCGCGTACTTGGGCATGAGCAACCTGGCAGCGGTTTAGGCTGGTCGATAGTCAGTCGCATCAGCAAGGTATTTGGTGCGACGCTAAATATCGTCCACTCAAGCAAACTAGGTGGTTTGTCGGTGACGGTGCGTTGGAAGACGGTGTAGTTTCTCCATATCGGATTCGCCGAAGATCCATGAGAAAATCATAGTATGCAATTTCAGAAATTTTTATACCCCGTTTTGGCGCTGGGCTTATTAGCTGGCGCATACGTCAATTACAAATGGACTGGTGTGGCTTTGGTCGCGTCTGGTTTGGTTACCTGGGCACTCCTACATTTCAGCCGCATGCTGCAAGTGCTTAAGCGCACGGCTGACCGGCCTATTGGCTATGTCGGCAGCGCGGTGATGTTGAACGCCAAGCTACAAAAAGGCGTGAGTTTGATGAACGTCATCGCCAGAACGCAGGCCTTGGGCGAGCTTCTGACTGTGAAAAACGCTCAGCCAGAGGTTTTTCGCTGGACGGATGGCACAAAATCGCATGTAACTTGTACATTTTTGGGCGGCAAACTACAAAGCTGGGCGTTGTTTAGGCCTGAACAAGATTCCGTAGAAGCCCCGTAAAATAGCGCTATAGTTCGTAAAAATTCTAACAACCATGACAAATCCGACCACCTCCAAAGCCGTAGCCACTGTTGAATTACTTGCTTCAGACCTGAATCACCAAGGCGGTGTGTTCTGCCCCAGCCCTAAGGCCGGCATGGCCGTTTGGAACAATCACCCCAAGGTTTTCTTAGACGTAGGGCACACCGGCAGCGCCAAATGCGCGTATTGCGGCACGGTTTACGCTCTAAAAGCGGGCGAGCATTTCACAGGTCACTAGGTTGCCAATTTCCCTATCCCAGGCCGCCGTGGAACCGGCTTTGCCGGGCCACCAGCGGCGCCCCCTTGAGGGGGAGGCGGGCAAAGCCCGCTTCGGGGGGGAGTCATTAATCATCGCCCCCCAGTGGATAGGCGATGCAGTGATGACCGAGCCACTGATGCGGCGTTTACACGCGCGTGGCGAACGTCTGGCTGTGGGGGCGTTGCCGTGGGTTGCGCCAGTCTACCGCGCCATGCCCAGCGTAGCTGAGGTGGTGGAGTTCCCTTTTTCGCATGGTGGTTTGCAGTTTGCGGCACGGCGGCGTATTGCCATGGACTTCAGCAAGCGTACCCACCCATTTGATGCCGCTTATGTACTGCCCAATTCGCTGAAAAGCGCACTATTGCCCTTGTTTGCAGGGATTCCGAAGCGCGTTGGCTACATGGGTGAAGCGAGAGTTGGGTTTTTGACGCACAGGTTAAAAAACCCAGTCAACAAACCGCCCATGGTGGCATTTTATTCAGCTTTGAGTGGGGAAGAGCATCCTAAAACGGGTTACCAAGCAGACGTTCCACAGCTGACGTTGAACGACGCTGAGGTGCAAACCACGCTTTCAAAACTGGGTTTGCAACGTGGCAACTACGTTGTTTTTTCACCAGGAGCCGAGTTTGGATCGGCCAAGCGCTGGCCTGTGCAGCATTTTGTCGATTTGGCTTTGAAATTAGATGTAACCGTCGTGCTGCTGGGGTCGGGCAAAGAGCTTGAGCTATGCGAATCAATTGCAAGTCCTGTGAACAGTAAGCAGCCAAAAAAATGTCTCAATTTATCAGGTAAAACAACGCTATCCGGCGCATTTGCTGCCATCGCAGCTGCAAAATGTATAGTGAGTAATGATTCGGGCTTGATGCATGTGGCGGCTGCGCTGGGTGTGCCGCAAGTCGCTATTTTTGGCTCATCTAGTCCACTTCACACACCGCCTTTGAGTAAATATGCTGCTGTACTGTGGTTAAAAAATGACCCTAATTACCAACCAGAACTCGATTGCGCACCGTGTTTTGCGCGAGAATGTGAATTTGGTCACACCCGCTGCTTGCGAGATATTGGTGTTGACCGCGTATTAGAAACATTGGAGACAGTTGCCACATGAGCGCAGAAGACAAGACACCGTCAGCTATTTGGACGAAAGTTAGCACCGCACCCGACATGCTGGGTGAGTCGCCCTTTTGGCATCCGAGTGAAAAAATGCTGTATTGGATTGATATTCCAGGCAAAAAAATCCACCGCGCCAGCTTAGATGGCATGGTGACTGAGGGGTGGGACATGACGCAAGAGCCTGGCTGTATAGCACCTGCTGCGCGTGGCGGCTTGATCATCGCTTTGCGTGACGGAATCTACAGAGCGGCTCATTGGCAATCAGAGTTGGTAAAAATCGCATCAGTCAACTATGACACCGCGACCCAGCGTTTCAACGATGGTAAGTGCGACACCGCTGGTCGTTTTTGGGCCGGCAGCATGTTTGAGCCACGCACCGAACGCTTGGCCGCTTTGTATCGTTTAGATGCGCGTGACACCGTTGAGCATAAAGCGCCTCCCAAATTTGAAATCGTTCAAAAAGACGCAATTTTGGCCAATGGCCTAGGTTGGTCGCCTGACAATAAAACGATTTACTGGGCCGATACGGTAGATCAAATCATCCATGCGTGGGATTGGGACGAGGCTACTGGCAAGATGTCCAACAAACGGGTTTTCCAAAAGTTTGACGCCAAGCCCACTGGCTGGACGCCTGAAAACACACTCGGTGTGAACTACCAAGGCCGCCCAGATGGCTGCGCGGTTGACACACAAGGCAACTATTACATTGCTATGTACGATGGGCAGCGCATTCTCAAGTTTGCTCCTTCGGGTCAGTTGTTGGCTGATATTCCTACGCCCACGCGCTGCACAACCATGCCGTGTTTTGGTGGCGAGGACATGAAAACCTTGTTCATCACCACTTCCAGCTTCATGCGCTCTGCTGAGGAAATGAAGGCGCAACCGCAAGCTGGCCATGTGTTTTCTATGCAGGTTGATGTGCCGGGTTTGCCGGTGAATTTCTACCAAGATTAAGCTGTTTTAACGTCATTTTCCTGTAACGATGGACAATACCTTGCCGCAGCTCGCTGAAGCCTTAGAGCGCATCAAAGCAGCGGCAGGCGCAGGAACGCCACTCAGAATTCGTGGCGGCGGCACCAAAGACTTTTACGGGCAATCACTGCAAGGTGAGATTTTAGACACCACGGGTTTGAACGGCATCACCAGCTACGAGCCCAGCGAATTAGTTGTCACCGTCCTAGCAGGCACCCCCTTGGCTGAGCTTGAAGCTGTCTTAGCCGAAAAAAACCAATGCCTGCCCTTTGAGCCGCCACATTACGGTTTGACTTGGGGCGGCGTGGACATCATGCCGCCGTTTGCCAAGTCGCAAACGACAGTGGGTGGCATGGTTGCAGCCGGTTTGAGTGGTCCCAGCCGCGCCAGCAGTGGCAGCGTTAAAGACTTTGTACTAGGCGTCAACATGGTCAACGGCAAAGGCGAAGCATTACGCTTTGGCGGCACGGTGATGAAAAACGTGGCAGGTTACGATGTGAGCCGTTTGATGGCAGGCTCTATGGGCACCTTGGGGCTGATTACCGAAGTCTCCCTCAAAGTGCTGCCGATTGCGCCCGCAGAGGCGACTTTGAAGTTTGATTGCTCACAATCCGATGGGATCAACATGCTCAACGCTTGGGGCGCACAACCGTTGCCATTGAACGCCAGCTGCTGGATTCGGGAAGCAGGCGTGGGTTCACTTTACGTTAGGTTGCGTGGTGCGGTCGCAGCAGTAGATGCAGCAGTGAAAAAAATGGGTGGCAAGCTGCAAAACGCGGCATCGGGTAATGCAACTGTCGCTGCCGATTGGCAAGCTTTGCGGAATCAAAACATGGATTTTTTCAAGCTACAAGGCGACGAATGCCTCTGGCGGCTGAGCGTGCCAGACACCGCGCCAGATTTGCATTTGGGCGATACCTTGGTTGAGTGGCACGGTGCGCAGCGCTGGGTGAAGTTGCCTTACAGCGATGCGTCAATCATTCGCAGCAAAGTGAATGCATTTGGCGGAGATGCTATCTTATTTGTAGCTGCTCAGGCAGTAAATAAGCCGGTTAACATCGAAAATAAGGTGGTTTTTAACCCTCTAAAAGCACCTTTAGGTCGCATTCACCGAGATTTGAAGCGTCAATTTGACCCTGCTGGCATTTTTAACCGTGGCCGCATGTTTTCAGACATGTAAAGTCTAAATCATGCAAACCAACCTCGCCCCAGAATTCAAAAACACGCCCGATGGCAATGCTGCCGAAGCCATTTTGCGCAAATGCGTGCATTGCGGGTTTTGCACCGCGACTTGCCCCACGTACCAACTGCTAGGCAACGAGCTAGACGGCCCGCGTGGACGCATTTACTTGATGAAGCAGGTGTTGGAAGGCATGCAGCCCACCCGCGAAACACAACGCCACCTAGATCGCTGCCTGACCTGCCGTAACTGCGAATCCACCTGTCCCAGCGGCGTAGATTATGGCCATTTGGTCGATATTGGTCGCAAAATTGTTGATGCCAAGGTGCCGCGCCCGGCTTCAGAAAAGGCCGTTCGCTGGGCGCTAAAAGAGGGCTTGCCATCACCGCTTTTTGCGCCAGCAATGGCCATGGGGCAGTTGGTTCGACCGCTTTTGCCCGCCTCGTTGAAGAATAAAGTCCCTGCTAAACAAGCTTTCGGGGTGATTCCAACTCGGGTGCATGCTCGCAAAGTGTTGATGCTGGAAGGCTGCGTGCAGCCCTCCATGTCCCCCAACATCAACGCCGCCACCCGCCGCGTGCTGGACGCTGCCGGCATCCAAACCCTGACAGCGCCAAAAGCCGGTTGCTGCGGTGCCGTGAAGTTTCACCTGAACGACCAAGACGGCGGCAAAGCCCACATGCGCATCAATATCGACGCTTGGTGGCCTTTGGTCAGTAATGAAAACGGTGGTGGCCAAATTGAAGCGATTGTGATGAACGCCTCCGGCTGCGGTGTCACCGTCAAAGAATATGGTCACATCCTGCAAGACGACCCACAATACGCCGAAAAAGCCAAGAAAATCAGTAACTTAACCAAAGATTTAAGCGAACTGCTGCCTGATTTGGTGCAATCACTCCTTTCCGTTCGGCCTGAGCTTGTCGAAGGCATCAAAGCCAACGCCGCAAAGTTATCAAGCGTGGCCTTCCACCCACCATGCACCCTGCAGCACGGCCAGCAACTGCGCGGTGGCGTTGAAAAGTACCTGCAAGCTTTGGGTTTCAAAATCAACGTCGCTAGCTGCGAAGCGCATCTGTGCTGCGGCTCAGCCGGCACGTATTCCGTCCTGCAACCCGAAATAGCCTACCAATTGCGTGACCGAAAACTGGGCAATTTAAGCGAGATGAACCCTGAGGTAATCGTCTCCGCCAATATCGGCTGTATCACCCATTTGCAA
Source organism: Pseudomonadota bacterium (assembly GCA_046045765.1). Taxonomy (GTDB): domain Bacteria; phylum Pseudomonadota; class Gammaproteobacteria; order Burkholderiales; family Burkholderiaceae_C; genus Allorhodoferax. The sequence goes on from JBJOLD010000366.1 coordinate 8,730, forward strand.
AGCGGCACGCAAACGCCGGTGAAGCATTGGGTGGAATTGCTGGATGCGGCGTTGAATTGACGTTTAGACAAGCGAAACGTTAAAATTAGTCTATCGACTGAAGGGAATTTACATCATGAACACCCATCTCTTA
>JBJOLD010000238.1:0-4952 GCA_046045765.1 Pseudomonadota bacterium
TTTTTTTTCGCATTGCTGAGCGCGCCACTGCGGGTTTGCCGTTGTATGAGTTTTTAAAGGCGGTGCATGGACTGCTAGGCGAGTTGTTGTATGCAAAAAATCTTTATGTTTGCTTGTGTAACCACCAACAAAGCACTGTCGACTTTCCCTACTACGAAGACGAACGCGATGGCACCACCATGCAGCGTACCGACGTACCACACCGTCGCGGACTAACTGAGTACGTGCTGCGCACCGCCAAGCCACAGCTTATTGACGCACACCGGTTTGATGTGCTGCAACGCAGCGGAGAAATCACAGAGGCAACGGGCGACCTATCGTTCACCAGTTGGCTGGGAGTGCCCCTACAAATTGGCGGGCGCATCAGCGGCGTGCTGGCGGTTCAGGCTTACGAGCCAGATATAAAGTATTTCGCGGCTGACGCCAGTGTTCTGGAATTCGTAGGGCACCACATTAGCTCCGCAGTGGAACGCTACCAGGCTATTGAAGAGGCACGCAGGTCAGAAGAGCGCTACCGCTCGGTGGTTGAAAACGTGGGAGTTGGCGTTGTGGTGGTGCAAGACGGCATGATGGTGTTTGTCAACCCCACGGCTGAAAGTATCGTTGGACGGACCAGCACGTATTTGCTCAACCACCCATTCACCCAGTGCGTGCACCCCGATGATGTGCCCGCTATGGTGAAGCGACACCAAAAGCGTTTGCGTGGCGAAGCCGTGGAGGCAACCTACGGTTTTCGGGTATTTACGGCCAACGGCGAGATCCGCACCTTGGAGTTGTCGGCTGTTTTGATCCAGTGGAACCAGCGCGATGCGACCCTGCTTTTTATTTCCGACGCGACCGCGAGGCACCAAGCAGAGCGCAACCAGCGCATCGCCTTGCAAAAACAAACCGAGCTCAACGACTTAAAAACGCGGTTCATTGCTATGGCATCGCACGAATTTCGTACGCCGCTAGCCACCATCCATGGTTCGGTGGAGCTGCTCATGCACTACGAAAACCGCTTGACTCTGGACAAAAAGCACCAAACCCTGAAAAAAATTGACGATGCCGTCGACCGCATGACCCACATGCTGGAAAACGTACTTCAGGTCGGACGCACAGATGCTGGGCAACTGCAGTTTCGCCCGAAGATGATTTCGCTCACTCAGTTTTGTCTGAGCCTGGTCGATGAGTTGCGCAATGCTATGAGCACGCAGTTTGCCCAGGTACTACTCACCCTTGCCCTGCCGCCGACAGAGCAACTTTACGTACTGGACGAAGCGCTTATGCGCAATATCGTCGGTAACTTACTGTCAAACGCTGTTAAATACTCAGTAAAAGGCGGCACAGTGCGGCTCTCAGTCACCGAGCAACCAGGCCAAATAACCATTGCAGTGCGCGATGAGGGCATTGGCATACCGATGGCCGACCAACAACGGTTGTTCCAAAGCTTTCACCGGGCTAGCAATGTGGGAGCCATTGCTGGCACAGGCCTGGGGCTATCCATTGTGAAAGAGGCTGTGCTTTGCCACAAAGGTACTATCGAAGTGGACTCAGTTGTAGGCAAAGGTAGTTGCTTTACCGTTATGCTGCCAACATCAAAGTCAATGGCCAAAGGCGCAATGTGAACATTCTCATAGCCGAAGACGAACCGTCCTTGCGTGAAAACTTGCAATGGATGCTGGAGATGGAAGGCTATACCGTCAGTGCGGCAGGCAATGGCCTTGATGCCTTCGAGTGTGCCTGCCAATCGCCCCCTGACTTGGTGCTGACCGACGTGATGATGCCGGTGTTAGACGGCTATGGACTGATCAAGTCGCTGCGCCAAAACAGTGCCACGGCCATGATTCCCATCATCATGCTGACTGCCAAAGCTGACCGCAGCGACGTACGCACGGCTATGAACTTGGGTGCGGACGACTACCTCACCAAACCCTACCGCCGCGACGAACTGCTAGAGGCGATTCGTGCGCGCCTTGAGCGCAGTGCCAGCCTGGAGCAAGGCGCCATAGACTTGCAAAATCGGGCACGCGAAGCCCGGCTGCATGACGCACTCACGGCACTGCCAGGACGCGAATTGTTTGGACAGCGGCTAACAGATGCAGTGGCGTTGTCCAGCGCCACAGGCCGCAGCACCGGGGTGATTTGCCTTGGCCTGGACGGATTTTCCAAGGTCAATGACTCGCTGGGTGCCGCTGTGGGAGACACAGTTTTGTGCGAAGTTGCTCGCCGCCTCAGCGAACACATGCACAACCATCCGTTTAGCGTGGGCAATGACGGTGTATCCAGACTTGGCAGTGATTTATTTGCAGTGCGCGTGGGCCATAGCGTCACGCTGTTGGGCATGGAAAGTGTCTCGTCGGATTTGCTCACGATTTTGTCGAAACCCTATTTGGTGGAAGGGCACACTCTGTTTCTGACGGCCTGTGCCGGAGCAAGTTTGCACCCCATGCAGGCCGAAACCGCGCACGCCCTTCTTCTCAATGCGGAGTCGGCTTTGCACCACTCCAAATCCAATGGGCCGGGCAGTCATTGTCTGTTTGATGTCGCCATGAGCCAGCAGGTTGTGCGGCGCTTGCAGATTCACAACGCCCTGCACAGCGCGCTGGAGCTGGGCGAACTGCAGGTCTACTACCAGCCACAAGTGTGTGTGAATGATGGGCATTTGGTCGGGTTTGAAGCCTTGATCCGTTGGAATCATCCCAAGCTAGGCTGGGTATCACCCTCCGAGTTCATCCCGATTGCAGAAGAAAGCGGTGTGATTGTGCGCATTGGCGAGTGGGTCATGCGCACTGCAGCTTCGCAAGCCGCCCTATGGCTGGCACAGGGATTGCGGCCCTTCAGGATGGCGGTAAATTTGTCGGTGCGTCAATTCGTGGCCGGCAACTTGCCCGAATTGGTGCGCACCGTTTTGATGGAAACTGGTCTACCTACCGGCGTATTGGAGCTAGAGGTAACCGAAAGCCTGGCACTGGAAAGCGTGGCATCTACGCTGGGCACACTGCATGCCTGCAAAGCGCTGGGCGTCAAACTTGCCATGGATGACTTTGGTACTGGCTACTCCAGCTTGGCCTATCTAAAGCGCTACCCTCTTGACTGCTTAAAAATCGACCAGACCTTTGTGCGCAACATCACCCAAGATGTGGGGGACGCTGCCATCACGCGTGCCATTGTTGCCATGGCCCACAGCTTTGGCATGTCGGTAATTGCGGAGGGGGTTGAGACCATGGAGCAGCTGAATTTTTTACGCACCTTGGGGTGCGAAGAATTTCAAGGCTACCTGTTTAGCAAGCCCGTGCCCGCAGACCAGGCCGTGCTGTGCTTTGCCGGCTTTACGCCGCCCACTGCACCCAATTGGTCCATGCCGTAAGCAGCACCACCACACCAAAGGCAATGCGGTAATACGCAAAGCCTACAAAACTGTGCGTTGCGATGTAACGCAATAGCCAGCGGATACACAGCCAGGCGCTCACAAACGAAAACACCAGCCCCACGCCAAACAACGGTACGTCTGCCAGGCTGAGTAAAGCACGTTCTTTGTACAGGCTGTAGCCGCCCGCACCAATCAGCGTGGGAATGGCCAAGTAGAAAGAAAAGTCGGTCGCGGCCTTGCGTGACAAACCCATCAGCATGCCACCAATGATGGTGGCCCCGCTGCGGCTAGTGCCCGGCACCATGGCCAGGCACTGCACCAGCCCTACTTTCAAGGCGTCCATGGGCGTCATGGCATCCACAGTCTGAACACGCACCGCAGTGCCTCCAGCTGCCTGGCGTTTTTCGGCCCACAAAATAATGAAGCCCCCCACAATAAACGTGGTGGCAACCACCCAAGGGGTAAACAAATGGGCCTTGATAGCCTTGCCAAACAGCAGACCCAGCACTACTGCGGGCACAAAGGCGATGAATACGTTCAATGCAAACTGCTGCGCCTGCTTTTCTGTGGGCAGGGCGACCAGCGTGTCACGAATCTTTTGCCAATACACCAGGATGACGGCAAAGATGGCGCCTGTCTGAATAGCAATGTCAAAGACCTTGGCCTTGTCATCATCAAAGCCCAACAAAGCGCCAGCCAAAATCAAATGCCCCGTGCTTGAAATAGGCAAAAATTCTGTAAGCCCCTCGACTACGCCCATCAGGGCAGCCTTCACCAATAGAACAAGATCCAAAACAAACTCCTAGTAAAAATAACTTACAGCCCGCTTAGCGTATGCGCAAGCAGCTCACTTATTCATAGCGCAACGCTTGAATCGGCAACAATTTAGACGCTCTGCGTGCCGGATAGTACCCAAAAAACACACCCACCACGCCCGAAAATCCCACCGCCAGCACCACAGCACTAGCGCTCAAGGCCACATTCCAACCGGCAAATTCACCTACTCCCCAAGTCGCAACTGCACCCAAGGCTACACCAATGGCGCCGCCCATCAAACTCAGGGTCACGGCTTCAATCAAAAACTGACTCAAAACATCGCGCCCACGTGCACCCACGGCCATACGCAGGCCAATCTCACGGGTCCGCTCAGTAACACTCACCAGCATGATGTTCATGATGCCAATGCCGCCGATGATGAGACTGATACCAGCCACTGCAGCCAGCAACAGCGTCATGATGCGGCTGGATTCCTCTTGCGCTTGCAATATCTCAGTGAGGTTACGCACCTGAAAGGGGTCTTCGCCGCCGCTAACCACTTTAAAACGCTGACGCAGCAGATCTTTAATGCTGTCTTCAACTTCTCGCATATCCTGGCCATCGCGAACCTTGACTGAAATTGAACCCACACGCTTTAGGCGACTGGTAGCGTCACCGCCCCAAATGCGATTGCGCAGAGTAGACAGGGGCATCATGATGGCATCGTCCTGGTCTTGCCCCATGGAGTTTTGGCCCTTGGGGGCCAGTACGCCCACCACGGTCATGGGAATGTTGCGCACCCGGATCATCTTGTCCACCGGGTCTTCGTCACCAAACAGTTCGC
>JBJOLD010000017.1:0-2546 GCA_046045765.1 Pseudomonadota bacterium
ATCCCCGTGCTTAACAAAATCAACTACAACCCCGAAGCCAGCCACCAGATTGACGTGAATAGCGATGGCGATACCCAGAGCAGCAGCCTGGTCGACCTGCTGCGCGAGCCCATGGTGATTGGCTTGCTGATGGGCCTGGCGCTGGCGTTGGCCGCCGACTACGACGTGCGCGCCACCTTGGAAATGTCAGTGCACATTGCCGCGGTGATGTTCTTGCTGCCCAAGAGTGCGGGCCTGATTGGTGAGGCCATGATTCCCATTACCAACGCGCTGCGCAGCCAGGTGGAGCGCGTGTTCCCGCAGCGCAAAAACCTGATCGTGGCGCTGGACACCGGCTTCCTGATGGGCCACAAGTCGGTCATCATGACCGGGCTGATTCTCATGGGGCTGGCCATCGGCATTGCGCTGATACTGCCTGGCAACCGGGTGCTGCCGTTGGGCGATTTGCCCAACTTGATTTCCGTCATGTCGATCTCGGTGCTGATGTTTCGTGGCAACGTGTTTCGCGCGGTGCTGGCGGGTATTCCGGTGATCATTACCTTCTTGCTGATCTCGTCCAGCATGGCACCGCTGTTTACCGATCTGGCGCGCAAAACGCCGTCGTTCAACATGGACGGCCTGGGGCTCATTACCGCGTTTACCGATGGCGGACACCAGGTGCGGTTTTTGATATTTCACTTGTACCGAGGTGAGCTGTGGGCGTTTGGTTTGCTAGCCCTGCTTCTGGCGGCGATGGTTTTCACCAAAAAGCGGTTTGAGGCGAATGAGGCAGCTTTGCGCTGAATGGTCACGTCAAATCGCCAGCGGGTCCACATCAATCGCCCAGCGGATCAGGCCCTTGCAGTCGGGCTGGCTGCGGGTGGCGAGCAGCACGTTGTGCCAGCCACTTAAAAAATGCTGTAGTGCCGCGCGCGACGGGCTTTCCACCAGCATCTGGGCCCGCTCGATATTGGCCACGCGCTGAATAGTCATCGGCACGGCTGGGTACAGCGTGATTTGTTGCAGCACCTCCGCCCAGCCGTCCCACTGCGCCATGTCGTTCAACGCACCGTCGCGCGAAAGGTTTAGAAAAGCCTGCGCCGCCTCTTGCGTGCGCGCGTCCGCACGCACCAAGGCCTGCGCGCTAAACGGTGGCATAGCCGCCTGCTGACGCTCCAGGAGCTGCTGTTGGGCAAACGCCGGGTAGTCGTGGCGCTTGAGCGCGGCGTACAGCGGGTGCCCGGGCTGAAAGGTTTGTATCCACACCTCGCTTTGCGCGCCCAGTGCGGCGTCGCGGCCTGAGCGGCCTGCGGCTTGCATCAATAGGCTGAACAGGCGCTCGGGCGCGCGAAAGTCGCTGCTGAACAGCGCGCCGTCGGGATTGACGGCCGCCACCAGCGTGATACGGCGAAAGTCGTGGCCCTTGGCAATCATTTGCGTGCCCACCAGCACGTCCACATCCCCCGCATGCACGGCGGCGAGTTGTTCTTCTAAAGCCCCTTTGAGTTTGGTGCTGTCGGCGTCGATACGCGCAATGCGCAGCGGCACGCCTTCGGGGCAATCGGCGGTGACGGAGCCCGCGCATTTGACATCGGCCAGCAGCTCGGCCAGCTGTTCTTCCAGCTGCTCGGTGCCACGGCCTATGGGGGCAATGTCGGGGTTGCCGCAGGCCGGGCAGGCGCGGGGCACGCGCTCGGTAAAGCCGCAGTGGTGGCAGCGCAGGGTGCGGTCAATTTTGTGGAACACCCTAAAGGCGCTGCAGTGCGGGCATTCACTCTTCCAGCCGCAATCGGCACAGTGCAGCACCGGGGCATAGCCGCGCCGATTCAAAAACACCATGCACTGCTCGCCACGCGCCACGCGCTCCTTGATAGCGTCAATCAGCGGCAACGAGAACACCGCCTTGCGCGGCTGGTGGTTCATGTCCACCCGGCGCACCAGCGGCAGGCCTGCGGGCGTGCCTGCAGTGGTGCGCATGGTTTCTTGCGCCGTGGGGGTGGCAGACGGCCCGGCCGTGGGCGTGCCAATGCGACTGGGCATGTGCAGGCGCAGGTAGCGCCCGCCCTGGTCCGCCGGGCGGCTATGGTGCCAGCTTTCCAGCGAGGGCGTGGCAGAGCCCAGCAGCACCTTGGCACCGTCCAGCTTGCCGCGGTACACCGCCAGGTCGCGGGCGGAGTAGCGTGCGCCCTCTGAGCTTTTGTAGCTGGGGTCGTGCTCTTCATCTACCACGATCAGGCGCAGTTTGGGCAGGCTGGCAAACACCGCCATGCGCGTGCCCAGCACGATGCGCGCCACGCCGCTGTGTGCGGCCAGCCAGCTTTTCAGGCGCTGCGGGTTGGTCATGCCGCTGTGCAGGCTGACCACCGCATGCTCGCCATACAGTGGCACAAATCGGGCCTTGAAGCGCTCTTCTAACTGTGGCGTTAGGTTGATCTCGGGCACCATCACCAAGGCTTGTGCGTCGGGGTCAGCGGCCAGCGCCTGTTGCACGCAGTGCAGGTAGACCTCGGTTTTGCCGCTGCCCGTGGCACCGAACAACAAAAACGGGCCCATGTGGGCGTCTATCT
>JBJOLD010000032.1:0-5743 GCA_046045765.1 Pseudomonadota bacterium
CAGGCCAAGGGCGCGCGTGGTTTGGGCGATGAAGATTTTTTTGTGATGAAGGTCGGGGAGACGCGTGAGGTGCCGCCCCGGCCGGCGTTGCCCGCTGCGCAAGCGGCCATGTCTAGTCGCCCAGCACCTTAGCGCGGCCCTTCTTGATCTCGCCACGTTGCGCTTTGCCTTCAATGCGCCGGCGTTTGGAGGCATATGTAGGTTTGGTTGCCCGGCGCACCCGGGGCGGCACGGCCACGCTGTTCACCAACTCATGTAGGCGTGCAAAAGCGTCCAGCCGGTTCGTGTCCTGGGTGCGGTGCTGCTGGGCTTTGAGAATCAGCACGCCGTCTTGGGTGATACGGCTGTCGCGCAGGGCCAGTAATCGCTCTTTCACCCCGTCGGGAAGCGACGAGGCCACAATGTCAAAGCGCAAGTGGATGGCGCTGGACACCTTGTTGACGTTTTGCCCACCTGCGCCTTGCGCACGGATGGCCGTGACTTCGACTTCATTTTCCGCAATGGTGATGGGTGTGTGCATGCTGCTGTATTAAACTGCAAGCACCCTCAACTCAGGAGCCCGTTATGGCCAAAGGTGATCAAAAATCCAACAAGGAATCCAAGAAACCCAAGAAGGACACTTCGCCTCCTAAGCCACCTGTGGCAGGCGGCTTTGAGCCCGTGCGCGCCACCATCACCACGTCGGTGATTCCACGCGGAAAGCTCAAAAACAAATAGGGTTGCATGCCTAAAACTCCTGTTGCGTCCACGATAGAGGCGCTCATTGCGTTTGAGCCCGAATTCATTGCGGGTTTAACCCGCATCTTTGAAGAATCCATTGTGTTCAACACCGTTTTGGGCCTCAAAATTGCATCCATCACACCTCAGCGTGTCACCGCGCACATCGCCATGCGCCCGGATTTGGTGGGGCATTTCAGCCATAACCGCATCCACGGTGGTGTGATCAGTGCCGGGCTCGACGCCATGGGGGGCTTGGCGGTTATGGCCGCGATTGGCGCACGCCACATGGACGAACCCCCAGCGCAACGATTGCACCGCTTTGGCAAGCTCGGAACCATCGATTTGCGCATTGACTACTTGCGCCCCGGCATCGGCGAACGGTTTGAGTTGCGCGCCGAAGTCATGCGCTTGGGTTCGCGCGTGGCGTCCACACGCATGGAGTTTTTGGGGGCCGATGGCAAGCTCCTGTCTACTGGCGCAGCGGCGTATATTGTTTCTTGAAGTGCTAAAAAATAGCCAGCTATACATGTAGCAGCGCAAAAAGCTCGTTGCGAAAGTGAATGCCCATGCGTGCGAATGCGCGGTTGCGGTAGGTCTTGATAGTGGGTACGCTCAAGCGCAAATCGCTGGCGATGCCGTCGTGGGTCATACCCATCACAATGCGCGCACACACCTCAATTTCACGTACCGTTAGCCCAAGTTGAAGGTGGGTGAGTTTGCGTGACCAGACGGCAAGCGACGCATTGGCATGGGGCTGCCGTGGCGGGCTCAGTGTGATCTGCTTTTGGGCCAACGCAAGCAGCCCCGATGCCACTTGCCCAAAGTCGTTTAGCTGGCTGTCCCTGAACGGGGCTTGGTGCGTATGCCGATAGAAGTTAATGGCAAATACCGAGGCTGCTTCTTGCCGCACCACAGACACGCGCTCTGCCACGCCGTGCGCCTCATACACCCGCGTGCGGTGTTCTATGGGGGCCTCTTGCGCGGTGATGTGGCAAATCATCAAGCGGCTGTCGGTGGACTCCTGTTGCATCAGGGTGCGGTCGTTTTGTTGGGGCCCTGACATATAGGCCCGCCAGCAGTCGCGCGTGGTGTCGGGCACCCCAAGACTGGCCGACATATACAGGCGCGGCGCACAGCCACTGCCAGTTTGGTAAATGGAATACGAGGCAGCGGGCACCACCGGTTGCAAGCATTGCAGCAAGGTGTGCTCGAACGCGGGCTCACCAATGGTCGCGATCAACCCCTCCACCACCTGAAAGGCGGCGTTGCTGTGCTGGGGAGTCCATTGGCGCATAGGTGATTAGGGTTTTCCCGTCATCTTATGGGATGACGCAGTGCGTTGCTATTTGGGAATACCCTTGCCGCCATGTCTTCAACATCCCCCCCCAGTCTTCAATGGTTTGCCGATCTTTCGGTGCAAGTGGCCACCCCGCTAGAGGTCGGTAAAACCGTGCACGGCGTGCGTCGCCTGATCCCCATCTTGGGCGGCACGGCGCAAGGCCAGGGCTGGTCAGCCCGCGTGATGCCTGGCGGTGCAGACTTTCAGCTGCTGGTCAACGACCGGTTGGCCGAGCTGGATGCCCGCTATGTGCTCGAGACCGATGCCGGTGATTTGATTTACGTGCAAAACCGCGCCGTGCGCGCTGCTGCACCCGAGGTGATGGCTCGGCTGGTGCGCGGTGAGGTGGTTGACCCACAGCTGGTGTATTTCCGCTGCGCGCCCAGTTTCGAGACCGCCAGTGCGTCGCTGGCCTGGATCAGCGAGCGCCTGTTTGTCGGCACTGGCGTGCGTCACCCAGACCGCGTGGCCATGAAATTTTTTGAAGTGAACTGACTTTTATGAAAACCACCCTTGAGGAACAACACACCATGAAACCCACAACCCGTATGTCCGCCCCCACTATGACCCGTCGCCTTGCTGTGGGCGCATGCCTCGTTGCAGCTGCCTGGTCCGGCGCAGTGCAAGCGCAGGCCACGTACCCCACGCGCCCCGTGCGCCTCATTGTTGGTTTCCCCGCCGGGTCGGGCCCCGACATCGTGGCCCGCATCCTGGCGCAAAAGCTGTCGGAAGCGTGGGGCAATATGGGTGTGATGGTGGACAACAAGCCCGGCGCGGGTGGCCTGATTGCGGCCACCGAAGCCGCCCGCGCCACGCCCGATGGCTACACCCTCATGTTGGGTGAGACCGGCCAGCTCAGCATTGCACCCAGCAGCTACAACAAGCTGCCCTACGACCCGGTAAAAGACTTTTCCCCGGTCAGCCAGGTGGTGAGTGCCGACTTTGTGCTGCTGGTAAATCCGCAAAAAGTGCCGTCTAAAAACGTGAAAGACTTTGTGGCTTGGTCACAGCAGCAGCCCAACGGCCTGTTCATGGCCACGTTTGGTGCGGGCACACCGGGGCACTTTGGTGCCTTCATGTTTGGTGACGCTGTCAAGGTCAAGCCCGAAGCCGTGCACTACAAGTCCACCGGCGATGCTTTGGGCGGCTTGTTCAGTGGCGACACCCAGGGCGTGTTTGCCAGCGTTGGCCTAGCTGCGCCCAATGTGAAGGCCGGCAAGCTGGTGGCCCTGGGCTCCACCGGTGCCACACGCACCAGCGCGCTGCCCGATGTGCCCACCATTAAAGAGCAAGGCTATAGCAACCTCGAATTCAGCTCGTGGTTTGGCGTGGTGGCCCCCAGCAAAGTGCCTGCCGACATCGTGGCAAAAATCAGTGCCGACATTCAAAAGATTGTGAAATCGCCCGAGGGCAAAACCAAGCTGGAAGACGCCGGTTTCCGTGCGACGGGCACCACGCGTGAAGAGTTCACCCGCATCATTGCTGCTGACACCGTGACCTGGGGCAAGGCTGTGGCCGCCACCGGTTTCAAGGCCGATTGAGCAACGTTTTTTCTGATGGCCTAAGGGGGTTCTGTATGGTTTCAGTGAAGTCTTCGGCTGCAGTCATGCACCGCAGTGTCAAAGTGGCATGCGTTGCATCGGCGGTGGCGGCCTTGATGGCCTGCACCACGGTGCAGACTGCAGCACCGCCCGTGCTCAAGCCCGCAACCGGGGCCAATTTGGCCGCTTGTACAGCCTTGGCATCCACGTTGAAATTTGACAACACACGCATTGACTCGGTGGCCGATGTGGCTGCGGGCGCACTCAAGCTGGGCGAACGGTCTGTGGCCGCACATTGTCTGGTCAAAGGCCGCATGGCCGAACGCAAAGGCGTTGATGGTCGTGACTACGCCATCGGCTTTGAGATGCGCTTGCCGCTGGCGTGGAACGGGCGCTTTTACTACCAAGGCAACGGTGGTTTGGATGGCGCAGTGTTGCCTGCCCAGGGTGTCTTGGGTGGCGGGCCGTTGACAGGCGCGCTGATGCAAGGCTTTGCCGTGATCAGTTCCGACGCGGGGCACACGGGCGCACAAACCACGGTGTTTGGTTTGGAGCCCCAGGCCCGGCTGGACTACGGCTACCAGGCGGTAGAAAAACTCACGCCCATGGCCAAGCAACTGATTGCGCAGGCCTATGGCAAGGCACCTGAGCGCTCGTATATCGGCGGCTGCTCCAACGGCGGGCGACACGCCATGGTGGCCGCTACGCGCCTGGGCGACCAGTACGACGGCTACTTGGTCGGCGCACCGGGTTACCGCTTGCCCTATGCAGCACTGGCCCAGCTATGGGGCGCGCAGCAGTGGGCGCGTGTGGCCACTGCGGGCGCCACCATCAAGCACCCGATGAACCCGAATGCAACGCTGGCCGATTTGGGCACTGCGCTGACCGCGCAAGAGCGCCAAACCGTGGCCAACGCTGTTCTGCAGAAATGCGATGCGCTGGACGGCGCCGCAGACGGCATGGTGCAAGCCACCCAGGCCTGCCAAGCGGCATTCAGTGTGCAAAACGATGTCAAAACTTGTGCTGCTGAGCGCAACGGAAGTTGCCTGACGCAAGCGCAAAAAAACACCTTGGCCTCAGTTTTTGCAGGCGGAAAAATGGCCAACGGCCAAGCCATCTATTCCAGCTTTCCTTTTGATCCGGGATTGGCGGGCAGCAACTGGGCGCAATGGAAGTTTGTGAACGCGCTGGCGCTGGACCCGCTGGCCATTGGTACCGTGTTCAGCGTGCCACCAGGCCCGGTGGACCCGCTCACCGACAGCGTGGACGCGCGCTTGCCCCTGTTCTCGGCCACCAACGCGGTCTACCGCGAATCGGGCCTGCAACTCATGCTGCCGGTGGGGCAGGACAACCCCACCAACCTTGCGCCGCTGCGCGCCCGGGGTGCCAAGATGGTGCTCTACCACGGTGTGAGCGACCCGATTTTTTCCGCCGAAGACACGCGCCAATGGATGGAGCGGCTGGGCAAGGCCGGGGGCAATCCGTCCAACGACTTTGCGCGTTACTTTCCAGTGCCTGGCATGAACCATTGCAGTGGCGGCCCGGCCGCTGACCAGATGGATTTGCTCACGCCCTTGGTGCAGTGGGTGGAGCAGGGCGTTGCGCCACAGGCCGTGGTGGCCAGCGTGCGCGGCGCGGGCAATGCCGGTGGTGTGAATGCCGAACTGCCCCAAGACTGGGCACCCACACGTAGCCGCCCCCTGTGCGCAGCTCCCACCGTTGCCACCTACAGCGGCAGCGGCTCTGTGGAAGACGCCAAGAACTTTGTCTGCAAATAAAAAGAAGCAACAGTAGAAGGTATGGCCATGCGTTTATCCCGTTCTTTGCGCCCTGGCTCTGTGCGTTGTGGAGCCGCGTTGGCACTCCTTGTGATCGGCAGTGCCGCCGCTGCCCAAACCACCGACTGCGCGGGCTTTGCCGCCCAAGCCCCTGCGGGTATCAAGCTGCAAACCGAACTGGTGCCCGGCGATGCCGTGCGCCCGCCCGGCGCAACCACTGGCCCGTTGCTGGTGGCGCACTGCAAGCTCAGCGGACGTATGGGCGAGCGCGTAGGGCAAGATGGCAAGCCCTACTACATCGGGTTCGAGATGCGCCTGCCTACGCAGTGGAACGGGCGGCTGCTGTACCAAGGCGGTGGTGGCAA
>JBJOLD010000058.1:0-5446 GCA_046045765.1 Pseudomonadota bacterium
AATTTGATTCCGTTTATTGACGTGTTGCTGGTCGTATTGATTTTTTTGATGCTGTCCACTACGTACAGCAAGTTCACCGAAATACAGCTTAAGTTACCTGTGGCTGATACAGAAAACCAACGCGACTACCCCAAAGAAATGATTGTGGCGATTTCGGCCGACGGCAACTACAGCGTCAACCGCGTGCCCGTTGGTGGGCGCGCCATCGAGAACGTCTCAAAGGCCATGGCCGAAGGCGCCAAAGCAGGCAATGAAACCGTAGTCGTAATCAGCGCCGATGCCAGTGCGCGTCACCAATCAGTTATCACCGTCATGGAGGCAGCCCGCAGAGTTGGTTTGACCCAAATCACGTTTGCGACGCAGTCCTCCACCCAGGCAGGTGAGCGCTAAGCCGCCGCCGCCGACCCGACTGGTTGGTGTGGAGCATTTCTTACAGGCAGTTTGGAGGCGGCGAGGTGTGGCAGCCCACCTGCTGCTGCCATTTTCTTGGGTTTATTGCCTCATTGCCACAAGCCGCCGCCTTGCCTACGCAGTTGGTCTCAAGCCCATCCAAAAAGTGGATGCGTTGGTATTGGTTGTAGGCAATGTCGTTGTGGGTGGCGCCGGCAAAACGCCTACCGTAATCTCTATAGTGAAACATCTTCAAGCCCGCGGGCTGCGCGTGGGAGTGATTTCACGCGGCTATGGTCGAAACAGCAACGCAACGCTGGAGGTCACACCCACATCGTCGCCCCAAGATGTGGGGGATGAACCTGCACTGGTGCAACGGTCAACCGGCGCACCGGTGGTGGTCAGTGCTGCGCGTGGGCATGCTGCTCAAATCCTGTTAGCACGTCATCCGCAAATCCAAATTGTGGTCTGTGACGATGGGCTGCAACACTATGCATTGCACCGAGACTTGGAAATCTGCGTATTTGACAACCGCGGCTGTGGTAACGGCTGGTTGCTGCCAGCGGGGCCGCTGCGTGAGTCTTGGCCTCGCCTCGCACTGCCGCAAGCAGGGCAAAGTAAGAAGTGTTTGCTAGTGCTCCATACGGGCACTCAGCCTGCGTTCGGGGGTTACAGGGCAACCCGCAACTTGGCATCGCAGGGACTGCTGTCCAACGGTACCCAGATTGCACTGGAAAACCTGATACATGACGGGGACAAGCCATTTTTCGCGGTGGCGGGCATTGCACAGCCGCAGGCCTTTTTTGACATGCTGAGCGCACTTGGCATTCCTCTTGCGGGTACTTTGGCACTCCCAGATCACTATGATTTTGATAGCTTGTTACGCATATATCACGGTGGCTACAGGCTTATTTGCACCGAAAAGGATGCACAAAAACTGTGGCAAGTAGCGCCAGACTCTATTGCAGTCCCACTGATTCAAACGGCTGAGCCAGCCTTCTGGATTGCGCTGAATGCGTCTGTCGATACACATCTTGCGGGGCAGGCCTAGGGGCAGCTATCATTCCCACATGGACACAAGACTTCTTGAATTACTCGTTTGCCCAGTGACCAAAGGTTCACTAGAGTTTGACCGCGACAAGCAGGAGCTGATTTCACGCAGCGCCCGCTTGGCATATCCCGTGCGCGACGGCATCCCAGTGCTGCTGGAAACCGAGGCACGCCCACTGTCAGACGCTGAACTCGGTCTTTGAACAGGTTACTAGCGATGGGTTATACCGTATTGATCCCCGCGCGACTGGCGTCCAGCCGACTTCCCAACAAGCCGCTGGCCGACATCGGTGGCGTACCCATGGTTGTGAGGGTGGCGCAGCGCGTTCGCTCTGGCGTTGCCGGCAACATTCGCATTGTGGTTGCTGCTGACCACTCCAGCATTTGCCAAGCCTGCTACGACCACGGTGTTGAAGCGGTGCTAACTCGCGAGGACCATGCATCTGGCAGCGACCGCCTGGCCGAAGCCTGTGATCTACTTAAACTGACGCATGATGAGATCGTAGTTAATGTGCAGGGCGATGAGCCCCTGATTGATCCAACACTGGTCCAGTCAGTAGCCAATCTATTGACTAGTCACTCCGCAGCTGAGATGGGCACCGCAGCACACCCCATTACAAACGTGGCAGAGTTTATGAACCCCAACGTAGTAAAAGTGGTGTTGGACAAAGCCCAGATGGCTCTTTACTTCAGCCGCGCACCCATCTCCTGGTGGCGTGACGGCTTTGCCAATGGAATTGCGGCGTTGCCCTCATTAGCCCCCTTGCGCCACATTGGAATTTACTCGTACCGTGTAGGGTTTCTGCGCTTATTCCCTGCTCTGGCGCAGGCCCCGATCGAAACCACCGAAGCGCTGGAGCAACTGCGCGCAATGTGGCACGGCTATCGCATTGCAGTACACATTACCCATAACGCACCCGGCCCCGGTGTCGACACACCCGCAGATTTGGAACGTGTGCGCCGATTGATCGAAGGCTTGTAAGCTGGCTAATAGCAGTCCCGTGCTATTCTCAAGAGGTTTTCGGGCGTTAAAATGCACCAGTTAAGTGCTACCAAAATGCACCGGGTTGTAGTACTTTCCAAGGAAATTCATGAGACTGATTCTGTTGGGCGCACCAGGCGCTGGCAAAGGCACGCAAGCCACGTTCATCTGCCAAAAATATGGTATTCCACAAATTTCAACTGGCGACATGTTGCGCGCCGCAGTTAAAGCCGGCACTCCCCTGGGCCTGGAAGCCAAAGCAGTGATGGCTTCTGGTGGCTTGGTAAGCGATGAACTGATCATTAACTTGGTCAAAGAACGCCTAACGCAAGAGGATTGCGCCAACGGCTTCCTCTTTGACGGATTTCCCCGCACCATTCCACAGGCGGACGCCATGAAGGCCGCCGGTGTTCAACTGGATTTTGTGGTCGAAATTGATGTACCTTTTGACGCGATCGTCGAGCGTATGAGCGGTCGTCGGTCACACCCCGCGTCGGGCCGCACTTACCATGTCAAATTCAACCCGCCCAAAGTAGAAGGCAAAGACGACGTGACTGGCGAAGACCTCATTCAGCGCGAAGACGACAAGGAAGAAACTGTCAAGAAGCGCTTGGACGTCTATAGCGCGCAAACGCGTCCTCTGGTGGCGTACTACTCTGATTGGGCTAAAAATGACGCTGACAGTGCGCCTAAATACCGTGCAGTAAGTGGCATGGGTAATGTGGACTCCATCACGGCTAGCGTTTTCAAGGCATTGGCTTCTTAAACTTCACTCCACACATCAAGTCCAGGACCATCTGTACCCTGGCCTTTACCGGAGAAAGATGGGAAGCGGCGATTGCATTCGCTCGCGGAGCATTAGTAGACACAACCGCACCATAGGCACAACGGGTGCTGCGCACCACGGATATACCCTGGGCAAGCGCTCGCTGCAAAGCAGCCTCCAAGTCTTGATGAATAGTTCCATTGCCAGTGCCAGCAACAACAATCCCGCGCAATGGCCTCGCGGTAAGCTGGCTCCGACATATGGCATCTACCATTGCCCCGCATGCCCCAGCATGGCTAAAAACGATTTCTACGCGGGGCCACGGCACTTCAGGCAAGGGCAGTGAATTAAAAACATACTGATTAGATGCATCGTCACTCGACAGCACCGTCGAGGGCCAAGCGTTCACTAATCGCACTAAGCCCTCCTCCACATAACCCAATGGCCCCGCTTCACCGGAGTCAAACGCGTCCACGCGGTAAGGGTGGGTTTTCTGCACATGGTCGGCACTGTGAATCGCACCAGCACAAACCACCAACACGCCCAAAGCCCCCGGATGCAGAGCCACCGCCATCGCATCGAGCACATTTTGAGGGCCATCAGGAGCCAGCGCTGTGGCAGGGCGCATTGCACAAGTCAGCACCACTGGCTTAGCAATCAATGCCTGTTGTGACAACACACAGCTTAAAAAATAAGCTGTCTCCTCCAATGTGTCTGTGCCATGGGTAATCACCACTGAAATTACATCGGGCTGCGAAAGGTAATGCTCCACACGCTGCGCCAGTGCAAGCCAATGCGCATCGTCCAAGTCTTTGCTGTCGATTTTTGCCACTTGATCAACGACCAACGAAACGGCACCCATAACTTCAGGCAATGACGAAATAGCAGCCAGCAAATCAGCGACTTCAACCGCCCCCGCCTTGTAGCCCACGTTGTCACCTGTGCTGCTAGAACGGCCGGCGATAGTACCGCCCATACCCAAAACAACTACGTTTTTTTTCACTTTTACGACCTCTACTTGCCAAAATAAAAAAACTGATCAAAAATACAGGCACTGGACATGAAACCAGTGTGTACAAAGGCACAGTCCAATCAACTTACAGGAGCCCATATGCTTGAAAGCCCTAAACTCACTGCGCGTCAGCAGCAAATTCTGGAACTCATTCAGAGCGCCATTGCACGCACGGGGGCTCCACCCACCCGCGCAGAGATCGCCTCTGAACTAGGCTTTAAATCCGCCAATGCGGCAGAAGAACATCTGCAAGCCTTGGCCCGCAAAGGCGCTATCGAGTTGATCAGTGGTACCTCGCGCGGCATTCGCCTCAAAAGTGACACCCTGCGTTCTATTTATGAATCACGACTCAAACAATTCTCGCTTCCCCAATCCGGTCTAGCCCAATTGGGATTGCCGCTGGTGGGCCGCGTTGCCGCTGGCTCACCGATTCTCGCGCAAGAACATGTGGACAGAACCTACTATGTGGAAAACAGTTTGTTTCAACGACAGCCTGACTATCTCCTCAAAGTTCGGGGTATGTCCATGCGAGATGCAGGCATCATGGACGGCGATCTTTTAGCTGTGCAGTCCACTAAAGATGCCAAAAATGGACAAATCATTGTGGCCCGCTTAGGCGATGAGGTTACGGTCAAACGTTTTAGGCGCAACAAACATCTCATTGAATTGCACCCCGAAAACCCGGACTATCAAACTATCGTGGTGGAGCCTGGAGAACCTTTTGAAGTTGAAGGGCTTGCTGTCGGACTCATTCGCAACACCATGCTCATGTAAATCTACCGTGGAGCTACTGCTATGAATATCGTCTTTTTGACACAACAACTTCTCTTACGCCTCTGCAATCGACTGTTTCGTCATACGCTTGCAAATTCAAAACCCGCAGTGCATGCGAGTAGAGATATTCAATCCTCCTGCGAAATTGCCACTAAAAATATAACTAATTACGCACTATTGGCGCGAGCTGAAAGCAGTTTTTCTTTAAGCCCTCCGATAAAACCATTGCGAATTGTCAGAGTGGTTGAAACTGGCCAAACGCATACCAGTGTGGGACGAATGGTAATTTCGGGTCGAATGGCAGACGTATGTGCCGAATTAGACCGACTCGCAGCCGGTGAAGCGGCAATGACGTAGATTGCGTGTGCATTTTTGAATTTCAAAAGCCCCACATTAAGGGCCTCTTGCCCAGGGCACAATAGTGTCTATGAATATTGTTATATTAGATGACTATCAAGATGTCGTTCGCAAG
>JBJOLD010000073.1:0-4533 GCA_046045765.1 Pseudomonadota bacterium
AGCGCCCCGCAAAAAATGTAACTACGATAAGAGACAGCATATGAAGCAGCAACAAGGCGGAACCCTACTGGGGTTCATCATCGGAGTGGTAGTGGGTTTGGCAGCCGCGTTGGCCGTGGCGGTGTATGTCACCAAGGTGCCGGTGCCCTTCATGAATAAGGTGCAAAGCCGCACTGCTGTTCAGGACGAAGCAGAGGCCAAGAAAAACAAAGACTGGGACCCTAACGCCCCTTTGTACGGAAAAAATCCGGCCAAACCCAACACCACTCCGGCACCTGAAGTTACGGTACCCACAAAGCCGGAAACAAAGCCAGAAGCAAAAACGGATGCCAAGGTAGATTCAAGAGTCGAATCAAAACCGGCGGTATCTGCTGACCCATTGGGTGATTTGGCGAAAGCAAAGACCAAAACTTCACCTACTGAGGCCGAGCCATTTGTTTACTTTGTGCAGGTGGGTGCTTACCGTACCCCCGACGACGCTGAGGGTCAGCGCGCCAAACTCTCACTCACAGGAATCGAAGCCAAAATCACCGAAAAAGAGCAGTCGGGCCGCATGGTGTACCGAGTCCGCGTGGGTCCGTATGAAAAGAAAGAAGCAGCTGAAAGTTCCAAGGCCAAGCTGGATGCCGTTGGCTTAGACACTGCCTTGGTGCGTGTGCAGCGCTGAACCGACGGGTGTGCCCGGAACTTATTGCCTTGCTTCCTGTCTGACTAATTCATTGAAAATTGAAAGCAACCCTATGAAACGTCGTGAATTTTCTCAAGTGGCCACGGGTGCAGCGTTGGCATCGGGTTGGCTGCCTACGGTGGCCCTGGCGCAAGGCAAGAAACCTGAGGCAGGCACTGACTACCAAGTGTTAGACCCACGTGCACCCGTTGATGCACCGGCCGGCCGGATTGAAATCGTAGAGTTTTTTTGGTACAGCTGCCCTCACTGCAATGCGTTTGAGCCGACGCTCGATGCCTGGGTCAAAAAGCTGCCCAAGGACGTAGTGTTCCGACGGGCTCCGGTGGCGTTTCGCGATGATTTTGTGCCGCAGCAGAAACTGTATTTCACGCTGGACGCCATGGGATTGGTGGATAAGCTACATGCCAAAGTGTTTGCAGCCATTCACGGTGAGAAGCAGAGCCTAGCTACTGGTGAGGCCATTGTCGATTGGGTAATCAAGCAGGGGGTTGATAAAGCCAAGTTTCTGGAGCAATACAACTCCTTTACTGTGGCCACCAAAGCTACACGATCGAAGCAATTGCAAAACGCCTACAAAGTAGAGGGTGTTCCGGCTATGGGTGTTGCAGGCCGGTATTACAGCGACGGCTCTATGGCTGGCAATATGGAACGCGTGCTACAGATCGTTGACACCTTGACAGCAAGTATTCGCAGCGGTCGCTAAGTTTGGTGCCAGCGTAATAAACCCGCCCGGAAGGGCGTGGTTGGCGCCATGTGCTGCGGTCGCTCGGTACAATCAGTTGAGCGCCCGCTCAGCAAGTTTCGTGCCTTTATGAAAAATCCCTTCGCATCATTGCTAGTCGCCTGTATTTTTGCAGTCTCAACCGGCTTTGCCTTGGCTGAAAAGGCCGACCGTAGTAAGCCCATGAACATCGAAGCCGACGCCCTGCGTTATGACGATCTGAAACAGATCAGTGTGTTCGCGGGCCGCGTGGTGATGACCAAGGGCAGCATAGTGGTGCGAGCCAGTCAAATTGAAGTGCGTCAAGACCCTGATGGTTTCCAGTTCGGCACGATTACCGGTACCCCAGATACCTTGGCTTTTTTTCGCCAAAAGCGCGATGGCATGGATGAGTTCATTGAGGGCTTGGCCGAAAGCATTGAGTACGACGGCAAGGCTGACACCGTGCGGTTCATCAAAAAAGCCCAGCTGAGGCGCTTGCGTGGCACCGCAGTGGCCGATGAGATTAACGGTGGTTTGATCGTGTACGAAAACACCACTGATATGTTCACGGTAGACGGCGGCAGCAAATCAGCCGTAGGTACGCCCAGCGCGCCTGCAGGGCGTGTGCGTGCGGTGCTTACGCCCAAGCAAGAGCCGGGTATCGGTGTTGCGCCGGTAGTTCCGCCAGTCGTCTTGCGCCAGTCCAACACCCTTGGCGGGGCATCAAAGTGAAAGACATGTTGCCGGGCAGCTTGGAGGCGCACCATCTGCAAAAGTCGTATGGCAAGCGCCAAGTGGTGAAAGACGTTTCGCTGACCGTGCGCACTGGCGAGGTGGTGGGCCTGTTGGGCCCCAATGGTGCAGGCAAAACTACTTCTTTTTACATGATTGTGGGTCTGCTGCGCGCCAGCGCAGGCGACATTACCATTGACGGCCAAAGCATTGAGCACATGCCGATTCATCGCCGAGCGCTTTTGGGGCTGGGTTATTTGCCCCAAGAAGCCTCTATTTTTCGCAAACTTAATGTCGAAGACAACGTGCGGGCCGTGCTGGAGCTCCAGCTTGATGACGATGGCAAGCCTCTCAAAAGCCCCGAGATTGAGCGCCGCCTAACCAGCCTGTTGCAGGAGCTGCGGGTTGAGCATTTGCGTGAATCGCCCTCGTTGGCATTGTCGGGTGGAGAACGCCGCCGCGTGGAAATTGCCCGCGCGCTAGCCACTCGGCCGCGGTTTATATTGCTGGACGAGCCTTTTGCGGGCATTGACCCGATTGCGGTGATTGAGATTCAACGCATCATCAATTTCCTCAAAGCCCGGGGCATTGGGGTGCTGATTACCGACCACAACGTGCGCGAAACCCTGGGTATTTGCGACCACGCTTACATCATCAGTGACGGCACCGTGCTCGCGCAGGGTACGCCGTCTGAGATCGTCAACAACGCGGAGGTGCGCCGCGTGTACCTTGGCGAGAACTTCAAAATGTAGCTGGATGAAACAAGGTCTTTCGCTACGCGTCTCGCAGCATCTGGCGCTCACTCCCCAGTTGCAGCAGTCTATCCGGCTGTTGCAGTTGTCCACACTTGAATTGAGCCAGGAAGTGGACCAGATGCTGGACGAAAATCCGTTTCTGGAGATGGCCGAAGAACGCGCTGAGCGCGAAGACTTCGGCGTGGATCAGGCCGATATGCCCGTCAGCGAGGGCGAGCGCGAGATGGAATTTGCTCCTAATTTAGTAGCTGATTACGCAACATCCACGTGCGTTAGCGACCAAAACAATGATGATGCCACGCCTTTGACGGGCACGGATGAGCCCAGTTGGGAAGGGGATGGCACCACAGAGACCACCGCTGACGATGGCGAGTGGGGTGTGGACGCCAAGGCCCGCGCCAACAACCTGGGCGACGACGCAGATAAAGACGCCACTGAGCTGGCCCGCAACGCCGAATCTTTGCAAGCGTTTCTGCACCGCCAGGCCTTGAGCTTGCGCCTGGGTGCGGAAGATGCTGCCGCGCTGCGATTTTTGATTGAGTCACTCAATGACGATGGTTATCTGGAAGACCCCTTGGAAGAACTGGCCCGCAGCCTGAACCCTGTGGACGAAGAGCAGCTGGACGAATTGGTGCACCATTTCACCGTGGCTTTGGGCCTGCTGCACAGCCTGGAGCCGGTGGGTGTGGGCGCACGGCACTTGGCCGAGTGTTTGCGGCTGCAGCTCACCGCGCGGCTAAACGATCTGGACAACTTGAACGAAAACCCCGAGGTGCTGAAAGTGGCCTTGGGCATTTGCGCGCAGCCCATGGAAATGCTGGCCCGCCGCGACATCAAGCGCCTGGTGCAATTGGGCGTGGGCAGTGACGTGCTGGTGCGCGAAGCCATCGCACTGATTGCCCGCTTGGAACCCAAGCCAGGCCGTCGCTTTGTGGACGTGGAGCGCAACATCGTGGTGCCCGATGTGTTGGTGGTGCAAATAGCCAAGCCCACGGGCGGCATGCAACCGAAATTCCGCGTGCAGCTCAACCCTGAAGTGATGCCCCGCCTGCGGGTGCACGACATTTATGCCAACGTGCTGCGCAACCACCGGGGTAGCAAAGACAGCGCTGGCCATGCCGCCTTGCAGCAGCGCTTGCAAGAAGCACGCTGGTTTATTAAAAATATTCAGCAGCGCTTCGACACCATTCTGCGTGTGAGCACTGCCATCGTGGAGCGGCAAAAAGGTTTCTTTAGTTATGGAGAAATGGCCATGCGCCCGCTGGTGTTGCGCGAGATTGCCGACGAGCTAGGTCTGCACGAATCCACCATCAGCCGGGTGACTACGGCCAAATACATGGCCACGCCATTCGGCACTTTTGAATTGAAGTATTTTTTTGGCTCCGGGCTGGGCACCGAGTCGGGCGGTAATGCGTCTAGCACAGCGGTGCGCGCACTCATCAAGCAATTTATCGCCGCCGAGAGCACCAAGAAGCCTCTCAGCGACAACCAGATTTCGGAAATGCTCAAAGAGCAGGGCATTGAGTGCGCGCGGCGCACGGTGGCCAAATACCGCGAAGGGCTGAAAATTTCCCCCGCATCACTCAGAAAAGCCCTCTAACCCCGTTAGCCATGGTGTCTATGAAACTGATATTGAGCAGCACTTTTTTGAAGTG
>JBJOLD010000092.1:0-9596 GCA_046045765.1 Pseudomonadota bacterium
CGGTACGTGTTGCGAAGGCAGTTGTAAACGAGCGCTCTGCCTTGGGGTCGCTGGACGTAACTCGCAGAGGAGGCCGTAGTGGGTGTTCTGCGCAGGTAAAGGAGGAGCCCGCAAAGCGGGCGGGGGACACGGAGCAGAGCGCCCGCTGCGGCCTCCTCGGAGCGCAAACAAACCAAACCCTAGTCACATCACATAACGCTCACTAAACAACCATGCAAATCGAAACCCCTCCATCCGTCAAACCCTACGACAAAGCCGAAGGCGAACGCCGGGGCATTGTCATCGTCAACACTGGCGACGGCAAAGGCAAAAGCACCGCTGCGTTTGGCCTGGCCCTGCGCGCCCATGGCCGGGGCAAAAAGGTCAAGATTTTTCAGTTCATGAAAGTGCCCACCGCCCGCTTTGGCGAACACCGCATGTTCGAGCAACTGGGTATTCCCATCGAAGGCCTGGGCGACGGTTTTAGCTGGAAAAGCCAGGACCTTGAGCACTCCGCCCAACTGGCGCGCGACGGCTGGGCCAAGGCCAAGGCTGCGATCCTGAGCGGTGACTATTTCATGGTCACGCTAGACGAAATTACCTACCCACTGATTTACGGCTGGATGCCGCTGGACGACGTGCTGGAGACCTTGAAAGCCCGCCCCAGCCACGTGCATGTTGTGCTCACAGGCCGCCGTTGCCCGCCCGAAATCATTGCGCTGGCCGACACTGTTACTGAGATGCAGATGGTGAAACATGCGTTCAAGGCCGGTATTCCGGCCCAGCGCGGCATTGAAGATTGAGCTTGCACGCCATGCTCGATCAGCCCATCAACCCCCAGGCCTTCCCGCAAGCGCAGCGCGACGCGGTGTACCGCGCTATCTTCGAGCGCCGCGATATGCGCCACTTTGCTGGCGGCACGGTGGCACCGGAGGTGATGCGCCGCCTGCTGACCGCCGCGCACCATGCGCCCAGTGTGGGGTTCATGCAACCGTGGCGTTTTGTGCGGGTCGCCTCGCGCGCTCTGCGGGTCGAACTGCAGGCGTTGGTGGAGCAGGAGCGGGTGCAAACCGCACGCGCGTTGGACCAGCGAGAAGACGAGTTCATGCGCCTCAAGGTGGAAGGCCTGATGGACGCGGCCGAAGTCTGGGCGGTGGCTCTGGCCGATGGCCGCGAAAAACATGTGTTTGGCCGCAGAACCCTGCCGCAGATGGATTTGGCCTCTGCGGCCTGCGCCATCCAGAACCTATGGCTGGCAGCGCGTGCCGAGGGGCTGGGCATGGGTTGGGTATCGTTGTTTGACCCGGTGGCGGTTACCACGTTGTTGGGCATGCCGGCAGGTGCCGAACCGATTGCCTTGCTGTGCATTGGCCCGGTCCACGCCTTCTACGAGGAGCCCATGCTCCAGCAGCAGCGCTGGGCCCAACGCTGCGCGCTGGACGATTTGCTGTTTGAAGACCGCTGGGGCAAGGCCCTGTCTACGCCAGCTGTGCCGTGATTGTTTTTTGTAAAGGTAGAAATTTTCCATGTCTCTAGACCTGATTCTGTTTGAACTGGCCCGGCTGTTCCTGTGGCCCGTGTCGGTCGGCGTGGTGCTGTCCTTTGTGTACGCCGTCATCGTGCTGGGCATGTTTGGCGTGGAATATTTGCAGCGCCGCCGCCGCCCGCAGCGGCCTCTGCTGCTGGTGGACCGCTCCCTTAGCCAAGACCTGATGGAGCTGGCGGTGCTGAAAGACTTGGAGGGCGTGCGCCTGTGCAGCCGGGTGGCGCCAATGCTGGGGCTGATCGCCACCATGATTCCGATGGGCCCCGCGCTGGTTGCCGTGGCTTCGGGCGAATCGCAGGGCGTGGCGCAAAGCCTGGCGCCGGCGTTTGCCAGTGTGATCGTGGCCTTGGCCTCGGCCTCCATCACGTTTGTGGTGTACACCGTGCGCCGCCGCTGGTTGATGCGTGAGCTGGTCATGGTGTTGGACCAAGCCGTATGACGCGCCGGCATTTTTCCATCCTGAGCAGCCTGGACCAGGATGACGACGACCCGGTGCTGTCCACCATCAATCTGATCGATGTGTTCATGGTGGTGATCGGCATGCTGATGATTGCTGTAGTCAACAACCCCATGAGCCCGTTTGGCAGCGACAGGGTGACCATCGTCCGCAATGAGGGCAAACCCAATATGGAGATCATCACCAAAGAAGGCCAAAAGGTCACCCGCTTCAAAGCCAGTGGCGCGTCTGGCGAGGGTGATGGCGAAAAAGCCGGCACCGCGTTTCGCATGAAAGACGGCACCATGGTCTACGTTCCTGCTGCCAAGTGATGCATGTGAAGTGGAATGACTTGATTTCGGTGGTGGTGTGCGCATTGGCTGCTGCGCTGTGCAGCGCCCATGCACAGGTGCCACTACCCATCTCTCTGGCCACTCCGGTTGCTCGTCCTGTGGTGCTGCTCACCACCTATGTGGTGTCTCCGGCGCGGCTTGCCAAGCTGGTGGCGCAGGCCAGGCAGGCGGGTGTGCCATTGCAGGTGTTGTCCGCTGAAGGTGACTCGCCGCAGACACTGCGGCAGGCCCTAACCACCGCCCAATTGGCGGTGGTAGACGCGCCGCACAGCAGCGTAGCGCAGGCCGTGGCGGGCAAATTTGGCGATGTGCTGACTGCCGCCAAAACTCCGTATGTGGTGGTGGGCGAATTTGCCACTGTTGCCAAAAACCAGCCTGTGGCTGTGGCTCCGCTGGCCGCGCAGCATGGTGTGGGTGCCGCATGGGCGCAGCGCCTGCGGGAGTATTGGCGCTTTGGTGGCCACACCAACCTAACCTTGGCCATGGCCGCTTTGCAACCCGGGCCGCGCAACGTGGCGGACGCCATGCCCGCCGCTATGCAGTTGCCCATCGCAGGCGTGTACCACCCGGCCTGGGCGCAGGTGCAGGGTGATTTGCAAGCTATTTTTACGAAAAATGGGCCGCTAGCCCCCGCCGGTATTGCGCAAGCAGCTCCTAAAACTGTAGCAATTGCGGTCAACAATGCCGTCTTTACCTCGGACGACACACCCTGGCTGGACAGCCTGATTGCCGCACTGGAGCACCGTGGCCTGCGCGCCTATGCCTTCTACGGCCCACGCCAGCAAAAAGACCTGTTTTTCCAGATGACCCATGCGCCGGACGGCACCCGCGTGGCCGACGTGCTGATCAACGCGGCGCTGGTGTTCAACCCCACTGAGCGCAAGGCCGAGCTGGAGCGTATCGGCATCCCCGTGCTGCAAACCATGCCCGCGCTGGCCATGGATGCCGCGCAGTGGATGCAAAGCAAAGACGGCTTGGCACTGAGCGACGTGTCGTACTACTACACCCCCAGCGAGCTGGCGGGCATGACGGACGCCATGCTAATCACCACGCGCGATGCGCAAAGCGGCGCTTTGCAGGCCATTCCCCAGCAGATCAATGCCGTGGCCGACAAAGCTGCTGCGCTGGCCCGTCTGCAGCAGACGCCCCCGGCCCAGCGCCACGTGGCTATGCTGGTTTACAACTACCCGCTGGGCGAGGGCAATTTTGGTGCTTCGTTTTTGAACGTGCCCAAAAGCCTGCACACCATGCTGGATGCGATGCAGGGCGCGGGCTACCAAACCAGCGCACCCACCGCTGAAGTCATCACGAAACAGGTGCAAGCCACCATGGCCGCCTTTTACAAGCCAGAAGCCGCGCAAGATCTGCTAGCCCAAGGGCTGGCCGATACGCTGGCTTTGTCTGACTACTTGAAGTGGTTTCGCGCCTTACCCAAAGACACCCAGGCCCGAGTTGAGGCCTATTGGGGTGCGCCTGAGCAAGCCGCGATGTTGCGATCCTCTAACTTCATCATCCCTCGCTTGCTGCTGGGCAATGTGGTGATCATGCCCCAGCCCTTGCGCCACGAGTTGACCGCTGCCAACAGTTTGGCGCAGCGCCAGAAAAAGATCG
This sequence comes from Pseudomonadota bacterium, assembly GCA_046045765.1. Taxonomy (GTDB): domain Bacteria; phylum Pseudomonadota; class Gammaproteobacteria; order Burkholderiales; family Burkholderiaceae_C; genus Allorhodoferax. The sequence continues at coordinate 3,926 of JBJOLD010000092.1, forward strand.
GCCACCGCTCTGCCGTGCCGCTCAGTCACAATTTCCTGGCCACCTATCTGTGGATTCGCACCCAGCTGGGCGCGCACGCACTGGTGCATGTGGGCACGCACGGCACGCTGGAGTGGGCGCCGGGCAAAGAGCGCGGTTTATCTGTGCAAGATGACCCGCTGCTGGCGCTGGGTGATGTACCCAACATTTACCCCTACATCATGGACAACCTGGGCGAAGCCATTACCGCCAAGCGCCGGGGCAGGGCGGTGATGGTGAGTCACAGCACGCCTATGTTTTCGCCCGCAGGTTTTCGGCCCAAAGCGCATGAAATGCATGACCTGATGCACGACTGGGAAACCGTGGCCCCCGGCCCCACCAAAGTTGCGTTAGAGGCGCACCTGCTGGAGCAATTTGTCGAGCAGCAATACCACCGCGACCTCAGCTGGTCACAAGACAAAATTCGCGCTGACTTTGCAGGCTTCATGGAGCTGCTGCACCCGTATTTGGACGAGCTGGCCCAAACTGCACAGCCGCTAGGCCTGGCTACCTTTGGCGAAGTGCCCACGCCCGAGCGCCGCCTGCTCACCGTGTTGCAAACCCTGCGCAAGCCGCTGATTGACGCGCTGGGCGAAGACATTGACGAGGTGTTCTTGCTGGACTCCACCAAGCTGATGCAGTCGCGCCCAGCGCGCTGGTTGCAGGTGGCTTTGAAAGACGCGCAGGCCGCCAGCCGCCTGGACTTGCGCGTGGTGGACTTGCAGGCTGCGGTGCACCTGGCAGGCATTGCGGTACCCAACCGTGCTGAGGCCAAAGTGCTGGAGCCCACGGTATTACTGGCCTTGGCCCTGCGCGCCCAGCAGCTGGATGCCGCGCTGGCCAACAACGAGGAAATCAAGGGCTTTCTGACTGCGCTGGATGGCAAACACCTGGCCGCTAGCTACGGTGGCGACCCGGTGCGCAACCCCGAGAGCCTGCCCACCGGGCGCAACCTGTATGGGTTCGACCCCAGCCGCGTGCCCACCCGCCAAGCGTGGGACACCGGTGTGACCGCGTTCGATGCCTGGATGGTGCAGCACCGCAAGGAACACAACGGCCAGTGGCCCGAAAAAATTGCCTTCACTCTCTGGGCAGGTGAAACCATGCGCCACCAAGGCGTGATGGAAAGCCAGGCCTTGCACGCAATGGGCGTGAAGCCGCGCTGGGACGACGCCGGGCGCGTGGTCGGCCTGGACACCGTGCCCGCCAGTGAACTCAGGCGCCCGCGCGTGGACGTGCTGCTCAGCGTGACCGGCTCCTACCGCGACCAGTTTCCCACCGTGATGCGCTGGCTGGACGCCGCTGTACGCCAGGTGGCGGTGCTGCCCGGCCAAGACAACTTCGTGGCGCGTAACACCCAGGCCGTGGCGCAAAAACTGATTAAAGCCGGTGCCAGCGCGGTGCAAGCCCAGTCCTGGGCCACTACCCGCGTGTTTTCTAACGAGCAGGGCGCCTACGGTACGGGTTTGAGTGAAGGCGTTCTGGCTACTGACACCTGGGCCAAAGCCAACAAAGGTGGTGGCGATACGCAACTCGCCCAGCTCTACATCGACCGTATGGGCCACGCGGGCTTGCCTGACGCAGGTTCCGAGGCAGGAGGAACTGGAGCAGCATCAAAAGGCACAGCGGCGGGAGAATCTGCAGCCCGCCAGCAGGCCTACGCCAGCAACTTGGCGCAGGTGGACGCTGCGCTGCTGTCACGCACCTCCAATACCTATGGCGTGCTGACCAGTGACGATCCGTTCCAGTACCTGGGCGGCATCGCCTTGGCAGTGCGCCAGTTGACCGGGCGCGAGCCATCGCTGTACGTGCAAAATCTGCGTGACGACACCGAGATCAAAACCGACAGCGCCGCCATGGCCATCGCTAAAGAAATGCAGACTCGCTACCTGCACCCCCAGTGGATCAAGGCGCAGCAGGCCGAGGGCTACAGCGGCACGTTGCAGGTGCTTAAAACTGCCAACTTTTTATGGGGCTGGCAGGTCACCGCGCCCAAAGAAGTGCGGCAAGACCACTGGCAATCCCTGCACAACGTGTATGTGCGCGACCAGTACCAGCTAGGTACCCGCCAGTGGCTGGAGGGCGACAATCGCGCCGCCTTTACCCAAACGCTGGAGCGCATGCTGGACGCCGTACGCCTGAACTACTGGCAGCCCGATGCCGCCACCCGTCAAGAGCTGGTGCAGGCCTATACCAAATCGCTCAAAGCCACTGGCCTGCGAGAGAGTAATCCGCTGGTGCAACGCTTTGCAGCCCAGCAGCTGGAACCTGCTGAGCCAGGTACATCGCAAAGTGCCAAACCTAGCGCCACCCCGCCGCTTGCGGCTCCCGCGCAACAAGCTAGGCCACCCGCAGCCGCAACAGATGCACCTGGCCCGACCGTGCGCGGCTTGGTGTTGGAGCCCCAAGTGCAGCCACCCCCTAGCCCACCAGTGCCGCAGGTAGTGCACGTGCTGGCGGTGCTGTTGGGCGCGGGCCTGCTATTGGCAGTGGGCGCTTGGCGCCAGCTGCGCCGCAGCCATATGGCATATACCCACGGCTTGAATCGAATAGCCGCTTGATACCCAAGGAGACACAAACACCATGACCACCCACACTACCACCCAGCCCCTGCATTTTCACGCGCCCCACAAAACCCCGGCGCACCTGAAAGTGCAGCGCCCCGATGCGCTCCAGCGCGTCTGGTCCGTGGCGGAGGTGCAGGCACTGTTTGATTTGCCGTTTAATGACCTGATGTTCCAGGCGCAAACCACCCACCGGGCCCACTTCGATGCCAATATGGTCGAGCTGGCCACGCTGTTGTCGGTCAAGACCGGTGGCTGCCCTGAAGACTGCGGCTACTGCCCGCAAAGCGTGCACTTTGACACTGGCGTCGAGGCGGGCAAGCTCATGGGCGTGGCAGAAGTGACCGAGGCCGCCCAGCGCGCCAAAGCCGCCGGCGCCACCCGCTTTTGCATGGGTGCCGCCTGGCGCGCCCCCAAAGACCGCGACGTAGAGGCCGTGGCTGAGCTGGTCAAGGCCGTCAAAGCCACTGGCCTGGAAGCCTGCGCCACGCTGGGCATGCTGAGCGATGGCCATGCCGAAGCCCTGCGCGATGCTGGATTGGACTACTACAACCACAACTTAGACAGCGCGCCCGACTTCTATGGCGACATCATTACCACACGGGATTACCAGGACCGGCTGGACACGCTGGCCCGCGTGCGCAATGCGGGCGTGAGCGTCTGCTGCGGCGGCATTGTGGGCCTGGGCGAATCGCGCCTGCAGCGTGCCGGGCTGATTGCCGAGCTGGCCAACTTGGCACCATACCCCGAGTCGGTACCCATCAACCACTTGGTAAAGGTTCAGGGAACACCGCTGGCCGACCAGCCCGACCTGGACCCGCTGGAGTTTGTACGCACCATTGCCGTGGCGCGCATCACTATGCCGCTGGCGCGTGTTCGCCTATCGGCCGGGCGCCAAAGCATGAGCGACGCAGTGCAGGCACTGTGTTTTGTAGCCGGTGCCAACTCCATCTTTTACGGTGAAAAGCTGCTCACCACAGCCAACCCCGGTGTAGACGCAGACGCTGCGCTCATGCAGCGCCTGGGTTTGAAAACTGGGCAGCCAGTGTCACGGCCATAAATCTTATGCATACGATCACATTTGCCCTTGCTTTACTAGTGGCTTTGGCCGTTGACCGCTGGTGGGGCGAACCGCGTGTGCGCCTGCACCCGGTGGTGTGGATGGGCAACGCCTTGGCATGGACGGGGGCGTGGGTGCAACGCCATACACGGCAGTCGCAGCGGGCGCAGTCATCAAGGCCAGATTACAAGGCTTTTTTGCTGGGATCCATTGCTTGGTATGCGCAAGCAGCTATTGTTTTTATAGTGGCTGGTGCGTTGCAAGGTGGCGTGGTTTGGCTAATGTGGGCTGCCTCAACGGTGAATCCGTGGCTGGCTACGCTGGTGGGTGCGGTACTTTTGGGGCTATTGCTCAAACCCCTGTTGGCTTGGGCTATGCTGAAGACTGAAGTGCTTGCGGTGGAGGCCGCTTTGGCCGAGTCGCTAGACGCAGGCCGTGAGCGGCTGCACTGGCTGGTCAGTCGCGATGTGACTCAACTCACTGCCATCGAAGTGCGCGAGAGCGCCATCGAGACGCTGGCCGAAAATCTCAACGACTCGGTGGTAGCCCCTATTTTCTGGTTTTTGCTGCTGGGCCTGCCCGGCGCGGCGCTGTACCGATTCGCCAACACGGCCGACGCCATGTGGGGCTACCCCGGCGTCTACAAAGGTAAGAACTGGGCCTGGGCCGGCAAGTGGGCCGCGCGGGCAGACGACGTGCTGAGCTGGGTGCCTGCACGTATTACGGCCTTGCTCTTGTTGTTAGTACAAGGCGCGCGGGGCGCGGGCTTGTTGTTACGGTTGCTGGTGCGTTTGCCCGCAGAGGCCGTCAAAACTCCATCGCCCAACAGCGGCTGGCCTATGGCGGCTATGGCGTTGAGCCTGCATGTGGCGCTGCGCAAGCCTGGCGTCTATGTGCTGAACCCACAGGGCCGTGTGGCGGTGGCGGCGGATACGTCTGCAGCCCTGGTCTATGCATCAAATACAGTGCTAGCCCTCGTGTGCTGTGCGCAAGCAGCTATGTTTTTTATAGCGTTCGGTGCTGGGAAATGAGCGCAAATCAACGTGTCCACGGCGGGCCGGATGCACTGGGGGCACTGCTATACGACTTTTCTACCAACAGCAATGCCTGCGGCCCGTGCCCGCAGGCTTTGGCGGCGGTGAAGGCCTCAGACGCCACGCGTTACCCGGATGCGAGCTATACCGCGTTGCGTTCCGCACTGGCCCTATTTCACGCCGTAGAGCCGTGGCGCATTGTGCTGGCGGGCAGCGCCAGCGAGTTCATCTTTCGTATCACCGCCTGGGTGCGCCAGCAAGGGGGCCTCACGGTCAGTCTGCCGCAGCACGCCTATGGCGACTATGCCTACGCGGCGCAGGCCTGGGGGTTGGAAGCGGCCACCAATTCGGATTTAGCCAACTTGGTATGGGCCTGCGAACCTTCCAGCCCGCTGGGCCAGGCGCACACGCACTGGCCGCGTTGGATTGTGAGCCAGGAGGCAAATGACAGCACGGCGCAAACGAGCCCGTTGGTGCTGGACTGTGCTTACGCCCCCTTGCGTTTGAGTGGTGCCACCAGCCTGAACGCTGCACAGCTTGAATCGGTGTGGCAATTGTTTTCCCCTAACAAATCGCTGGGCCTGACCGGCGTGCGCGCGGCCTACGCAGTTGCGCCGCTGGGGGCTGAAGTGGCGGTGCAACAGCTCAACGTATTGGCCCCATCGTGGGTGGTGGGTGCGCACGGCGTGGCTCTGTTGACGGCGTGGACTCAGGCAGATGTGCAGGCTTGGCTGGCCCAGAGTTTGGTTACTTTGCGCCAGTGGAAAGCAATGCAAATAGCGCAACTCAGCGCGCTGGGGTGGGTCTGCTTGCCCAGCGAGGCCAACTACTTTTGCGCAAGGCCGCCTGTAACCATTCAAGTAGATGCCTTGTGCGCTCGTATTCGGGCACACGGTATCAAACTGCGTGATGCCACCTCGTTTGGTCTGCCGGGTTGGGTACGGCTGGGTGTTTTGTCGCCTGAGGCGCAAGTTACGCTTTTTGCGAGATCGGAA
>JBJOLD010000178.1:0-8462 GCA_046045765.1 Pseudomonadota bacterium
ACCGCCACCCGCATCGTGTGGGGATGGCGTACGTTCTCAAAACCGTCCACCTGACGCCGAACCCCGGAACCCCCGCCATGACACCCAAAAAGTTTTTGCTCGTGGCCGCCTTGCTGGCAGGCGTAGCCCTGTTCTTTGTGCTGGACCTGGGCCGCTTTGCCAGCCTGGACTACCTTAAAGCCAGCCAAGCCAGTTTTGCGGCGCAGTACGCTGCCGACCCTTGGGCAGTACGGCTGACCTTTTTTGGTGTGTATGTAGCGGTGGCATCGCTGTCATTGCCGGGGGCTGCGTTGCTTACTTTGGCGGGGGGTGGCGTGTTTGGTTTTGGCTGGGGGCTACTGCTGGTGTCGTTTGCATCCAGCATTGGGGCTACGGTATCGTTGTGGGTGGCGCGCTATGTGCTGCGTGACTGGGTGCAAGCCCGCTTTGCCAGCCGCCTGGACGACATCAACCAAGGCATCGCGCGCGATGGCGCACTCTACCTGTTCAGCCTGCGGCTGATTCCGGTGGTGCCATTTTTTGTTATCAACGTGGCCATGGGTCTGACCACTATGCGGGCACGCACTTTCTATTGGGTCAGCCAGTTGGGCATGCTGGCGGGCACGGCGGTCTATGTGAATGCGGGCACCCAACTGGCCGGCATCACCGCACTCAGAGACGTGGTCAGCCCGGGGCTGTTGGGTGCGTTTGTGCTGCTGGGCTTGTTCCCCTTGCTGGCCAAAGCGGTGGTGAATTTCATTCAAAAGCGCAAGGTCTACGCCCGCTGGAACGCCGTGCGTCCCACTTCGTTCGACCGCAACCTGATCGTAATTGGCGGCGGGGCGGGCGGGCTGGTGTCGGCCTACATTGCCGCTGCCGTCAAGGCGAAGGTCACGCTGGTAGAGGCCCACAAAATGGGCGGTGACTGCCTCAACTACGGTTGCATTCCCAGCAAGGCGCTGATCAAAAGCGCCAAGCTGGCGCACCAGATGCGTCATGCAGAACGCTATGGTTTAAATAGCGGCTTACGCACAGCGGACGGGGGCTGCAACCCTATTTCATTCAAAAAAGTGATACAAAGGGTGCAAGAAGTGATTAAGGCAATAGCCCCCCATGACAGTGTGGAGCGCTATGCCGAGCTGGGTGTAGAGGTACTGCAGGGCTACGCCAAAATTGTGAACCCGTGGACGGTGGAAATTACGCTGAATGCGCAAGCAGATTCTGCGGCCGGTGCCACACCCCAGGTAGTGCGCCTCACCACCCGCGCCATCGTGATTGCCGCCGGTGCCCGCCCCTTTGTGCCCGCGCTGCCCGGCCTCGAAGACGTCGGCTATGTCACCAGCGACACCCTGTGGGACACGTTCGCCCAGTTGGACGCCGTGCCCAAGCGCTTGGTGGTGCTGGGCGGCGGGCCCATTGGTTGCGAACTGTCGCAAGCCTTTGCCCGGCTGGGCTCGCAGGTCACGCAGGTAGAGATGGGCGCGCGCGTCATGGCGCGCGAAGACGAGGAGGTGTCGGCGCTGGCAGCTGCTGCTCTGCAGGCCGATGGTGTGCAGGTGCTAGTCGGGCACAAGGCGCTGCGGGTTGAAAAACACCCAATCCCACCCGTTCAGTCTGAGTTGGCCGAAGGCGCTTCGACTGACGCAGCGGGAACCGGAGTTGGTAAAAGCGGAGGCGGAGTGCTCGTCGTTGAACATGCGGGCGAAGAAAAACGCATCCCCTTCGATCAACTGTTGTGCGCCGTGGGCCGCAGTGCGCGCCTCACCGGCTATGGGCTCGAAGAGTTAGGCGTACCCACCGACAAAACGGTGCAAACCAACGACTACTTGCAAACCATTTACCCCAACATTTACGCCGCAGGCGATGTGGCCGGGCCCTACCAGTTCACCCATGTGGCGGCGCACCAGGCGTGGTACGCGGCAGTGAACGCGCTGTTTGGCGACTTCAAGTTGTTCAAGGCCGACTACTCCGTAATTCCGTGGGCTACGTTTACCGACCCCGAAGTGGCCCGCGTGGGCCTGAACGAGCAAGACGCCACCGCGCAAGGCATTGCCTATGAAGTAACCAAGTACGACATCGACGACCTAGACCGCCAAATATGCGACGCAGGCGCAGGCCACCCCACCCACGGCTTTGTGAAGGTGCTGACCGTGCCGGGCAAAGACTCCATACTGGGCGTGACCATCATGGGCACCCACGCTGCCGACTTGCTGGCCGAGTACGTGCTGGCCATGAAGCACGGCCTGGGGCTGAACAAAATTCTGGGCACCATTCACACCTACCCCACCCTGTCCGAGGCCAACAAATACGCCGCAGGCGAGTGGAAGCGCAACCACCAGCCCCACACCCTGCTAGCGTGGGTGCGCAGGTTTCACGACTGGCAGCGGCATGAGTCATGAAACAATAAGCGCATGATTGCCCGAGCCGATACGCTGGACTCCAAACCCATCCCTGACACCGCACATGTAGGCTATCGCCCGCGCGAGATCGTTTTACTGGGCGCCGGACCGGCACACTTACACCTACTGAGTCACCTGGCCAAACACCCTTTGGTGGGTGCCACAGTGACGCTGATTGCGCCCCACGCCCACCCGGTGATTACCAACTGCCTGCCCAACGTAGTGGCCGGCTTGACCGCGCTGGACGACAGTCGTATTGCACTTGAACCCATGGTGCGCCGCGCTGGTGTGCGCTGGTTGCAGCGCAACGTGACCGCGCTGGATGCGCAGGCCAACACGGTACAGCTGGACGACGGCAGCAGCGTGCGTTACGACCTGCTTTGCATCGACACCGGGCCGCACCACAACCGCGCCACGCTAGAGAGCACCCTGCCCGGAGCCCGCAAGCACGCCCTGTTTGCGCTGCCGGGAGAATCTTTTACGGCGCTGTGGCCCCAGGTGGTAGAGATGGGCAGCCAGCGCGCCATGCGCATTTCAGTGCTGGGGGAAGGCGCGCTGGCCGTCAGCCTGGCCATGGCGGTGCGCCATGCGCTGCCTTCTGCGTCGGTAACGCTGGTGGCTGGCCTGCAAGGGGTGGGGCACTACGCGCCAGCGGCGGTGCGCCAGCGCATCGTACGGGCCCTGAAAAAGCGCCAAATCACGGTGTTGCAAGACACCGCAACGGCGCTGGACGGCAATGCCGTCATGCTGGGCTGTGGTGCCGCTTTGGCCTGCGATGTGCCACTGTATGCCGGAATATCGCAGGCAGCATCCTGGGTGACAGACAGTGGTTTGGCCATGGACTCCCATGGCGGCATTGCCGTGGACGCCCACCACCGCTCTACCAGCCACGCGCAGGTTTGGGTCATCAACACGGAAATAGGTACGGCAATAGGGTCGGGAGTGGAATCGACTTTGGCGGCCAATGTAATAGCCGCCGTTGCAGGCCAGCCACCACAAGCTACCCCAGCCCCACATCGCCGTCGTGGCCTGACAACACAGCCCTGTGGCAACCGATACGCCATTGGCAGCTGGGGGCCGCTGACATTTGAAGGCCGCTGGGTGTGGTGGCTTGCGCAGCAGATTGACCATCGTGCCATTGCCCGTTACCGTTCCTGACATTCCCCATAACCACGACAAGAGACACCCATGCACACCGCTTCCACGCCCAGCAATCGCCGTGTTGACCAGCTACTGGCCCACTACGGCCAAAGCCACACCCACCCCACCAACGAGCGCATTCACTACGTGGCAATCCCGGTGATCATGCTCAGCCTGACCGGGCTCATTTTTGCCATTCACCCGTGGCTGGCGTATTTTTTTGTGGCGGCCAGCATGGTGTATTACGCGCGGCTCTCGGTGGTGTTTTTTGCTTGTATGGCGGTGATCAGCATCGCCATGCTGGCAGGGCTGCATGCGTTGGATGCAGCGGGCGTGCTGTTCGCAACATCGGTAGCGCTGTTTGTGGTGGCCTGGATTTTTCAGTTTGTGGGCCACAAGATCGAGGGCAAAAAACCTTCGTTTTTTGAAGACATCCAGTACCTCTGGGTGGGCCCCCTGTTTGTCTTGAGCAAATTGTTTTCTGCCATTGGCGTGCGCTGGTAGGCCGGCAATGGGCTATTGGTCATGAAACTGTTCGCTCAAGTCGCTTTCATCGTCCGCGCTGAAGTGCAGTTTTTTGCGCGCTTCCCAAAGCTATTGCTAGCCACGGCGTTAATTGCCCTCATACCCGCGCTGTATGCACTGATTTACCTGTCCAGCGTGTGGGACCCAGAAGCCCACTCGGGCGCCCTGCCCGTGGGCCTGGTCAACCTTGACGAAGGCGTGGAATACCGCGAACACGTGTTCAATATGGGCTGGGATGTAGCCAACGGCCTACGAAAAAAACAAACCTTTGGGTTTAAAGACATTTTGGATGCTGAAGACGCCCGACGCCAAGTGCGCGCAGGGCAGCTGGCATTTGCGCTCATTATTCCCAAAGACTTCAGCTCCAACGCCATCCCAGGCAAAGACGCAGGTGCCGGAAAAATAGTGGTCTTCACCTCTGAAGGCAACAATTTCGAAAGCGCACGCATTGCCAAGCTGTTTGCACAAGAGCTGGGCCATGACGTGAATGAAACCCTCAACGAACGGCGCTGGAAATTGGTGCTATCCAGCGCAGCCGGATCCCAACGCAGCGTGGACCGCCTGCACGAAGGCGTAGCCCAGCTGCGCAGCGGGGTTAAGGAGCTAGCTGTGGGCGCTACCCAAACCGCCAGCGGCGCGAATACCTTAGCCAAAGGCAGCGACCGCATCAGCGACGGGGTAACCCAACTCACCAGCGGCGTAAAACAGCTGGCTGTCGGCCTCAAAACCATGGAGGCCAACCGCGCCCGCAACTCCGAACTCAACCGGCTGAAGGCCGGCGCAGAAGAATTGGCTGCCGCACAAATCGACATGGGTAAAGGCCTGGATGACCTCAAAGACGGCAGCAAACGCTTGGTGGATGGGGTGGCTACGTTTCGCGCAGAGGCCAAGTCCAGCTTGCTAGTGCCTGCCAGCGTAGTCTATGGGTTAGACCAAGTCCACAACGGCGCCAGCCAACTCGATGGCGGCTTACAAACCGCCACCACTGCGCAGCAAAAACTCATAGATGGCAGCGCCAGTTTGTCCACTGGCGTGAATGCAGTCACCACCGGCATGCGTACCCTGCAAACCGGGGTGCGCGCTATGGTGGGGAAACTGCCTGCCGACAGCCAGCTCGATGAACTGGACAGCGGGGCTCGCAGCCTCAATGCGGGTACCGCTGCGCTGGCCGAGGGCACCCAGAAAGTCAAAGCCGGTGCAGACCGCGTGAATGCGGGCGTAGACCTACTGCAAAGCGCCCTGCCCGCAGCCGTAGATCAACCCGACGGCAGCGCTCAAGGATTGGCCACATCGGTGCAACCTCAGCTGGAAATAGAAGCCACTGTAGCCAACAGCGGCAGTGCGTTTGCGCCCAACGTCATACCTGCTGCGCTGTGGTTGGGGGCAGGTATAGCCGCGTTTTTGGTGCACTTACGAGTACTACCGCGCCACGCACAGTTCTTCTCACGGCTGGCACAGGCGCTTGGGAAAATTACTGTCCCTGCGAGCATCGTGCTTTTGCAAGCTGCCTGTGTTTGGTTTGCTGTGGTGGTGGTGCTGAAAATTTCAGTGGCACATCCGGTAGCGTTCGTGATGGTGCTGGGCGTGGCATCGGTCACTTTTTTAACCATTGTGTTCGCTCTGACGCGGGCCTTTGGTGACGCTGGTAAGGCGTTGTCTATGATCTTCCTGGCCGTGCAAATAACCTCTTCCGGCGGCGTGCTGCCGGTAGAGCTTAGTGGCGGATTTTTTACCAGTATCAGCCCCTGGTTGCCGCTGACATGGGTGGTGCGTGCGCTCAAAGCTTCGCTGTTTGATGCCTATGGCGGTGCATGGCAGCACCCGTTAATTATTGTTGCACTGGCGGGATGCGCCACTCTGGCGTCAACCATTTGGATTGGACGGTGGCGTTTTATTAAATCATCTTCCATGCGGCCAGCGGTGGACTTTTAATGCTGCGCAGTTTCAGACAATTTGCACGTTGGCTGACGATTGGGTTCTATAGCGTGCTGTGCATGGTGCTGATTTACGAATTCGGTGAATGGGCCAGCCGACGTGAAATACAAGCGCTAACTCAGGCCAACCAACGCACCCTGGAAGTACAAAAACTGGCCCTGCGCGGAACGGTAAACCGCTACCAAGATGTGCCCTTCACCATTGCGCGCAATGTTGACATGGTCCAACTGCTGCAAAAACCCACCGACCGCGCGCGCCTGAGTCGGGTAAACGACTACTTGCAAGAGGTCAACCGCAGAGTTGGTGCTGACGCGTTGTACTTGATGGACGCCAACGGACGCACACTGGCAGCCAGCAATTGGAACGCAGCTATCTCTTTTGTGGGAGACGATTATTCGTTCAGACCCTACTTCAAGGAGGCACGTGCAGGCGGTCATGGTTTTTATTACGCGGTAGGCAGTGCCACCGGAGTTCCAGGCCTGTTTTTGTCTGCACCCGTCATGGCAGATGGCCAGGTGATGGGCGTTATAGCCATCAAGGTGTCGTTGCGCGAAATTGAGGAAGCTTGGCGCAATGGTGGCGACCCCGTAGTGCTGCTAGACGCACGCGGCATTGTGTTTTTGGGAGCAGATCCGTCTTGGCTCTATCTGGCTACCCAGGTTCTTAACCTGCACGACATGCAATGGCTCACGCAACACCTGCCTTACGGCAAGAAAGCCAATTTTTCTTATGTGCCATGGAAAGTTACACGAGCCGACCAAAGCACCGACTACCGCATTCAAACTCAATTCAAGGGCCGCAAACACGACTACTTGGCCAATGAAGAGTGGCTCAAAGACTATGGCTGGACATTGGTGGTGATGTCAGACTTGGAGCCCGCTGCTTGGGTTCGCAGCGTAGCCGTAGCCATTGCCATACTGGTGGCCATTGTTCTGATTCTGGGGGTAATGTATTGGCTGCAGCGCGAACGCAGATTAGCCCAACTAGGCTCCATGCGCCAAGAACTAGAGCACCGGGTGGCCGAGCGAACCCAAGAACTGCAAGCAGCACACTCGTTTCGCAAAGCCATGGAAGATTCTCTGTTGGTGGGCATGCGCGCACGGGACTTGCAGGGCCACATCATCTACGTCAACCACGCCATGTGCGACATGATTGGCTACAGTGCAGACGAGCTCATGGGCCGCTTGCCGCCCTACCCCTATTGGCACCCCGACGACACTGAAGACCACTGGCGCGCTAACGATGCAGCCCTGAGTGGTCGGGCCGAGCTCACTGGCTTCGAGGCGCGAGTGCGCCACAAACAAGGGCATGACGTCAACACCATGGTCTACACCGCACCCCTGATTGGCGCAAATGGACAACACAGTGGATGGATGAGCTCGGTGGTGGACATTACCGCGCAGAAAAAAGCCGAAGAACAGCAACGTATTCAAGTCGAACAAATTCAGCACGCGCAACGCAAGGCAAGCTTGGGTGAAATGGCCTCAACATTGGCCCACGAACTCAACCAGCCTCTCATGGCCATGGCCAACTTTGCCAGTGCCGCCAAAGCCTTCTCTGAACAAAATCGCACCGCCTTGGTCATAGAAAATTTGGACGCTATCAAAGAGCAAGCACAGCGCGCCAAAGACGTGATGGACCGCATTCGCGAGCCCGCGCGACAGCAAACCCCTGGCTTTCAGCCCTGCGACGTCAATGATGCCATTGGCAATGTACTGGCCTTACTGAAATTTGAAGTGCGCCAGCGCAAGGCGCGTGTAGAAATATCGCTAACGTCACCGCTGCCACCCATCATTGCCGACCGTGTACTGCTAGAGCAAGTAGTTATGAACCTCATCATGAACGCACTCCAAGCCATGCACACCATGCCACCAGTGCAGCGCGTTGTGGGCGTGTTTACCGGCATGGACGGCACGCGCCTGGTAGTGCGCGTTACCGACCACGGGACCGGCATTGCGCCAGAGGTAGCCCACAAGTTGTTCGAACCTTTTTTTACAACCAAAAAAAATGGTCTGGGCTTGGGTCTTAATATATGCCGCACTATTGTGGAGGGCCATGGTGGTCGGCTGGTGGCTGAAAACGGCACCACCGGCGGCGCCGTATTTTCCGTTTATTTGCCTGTTTCAGAATGAGTATCAATATTTACGTGGTGGACGATGACAACGCGGTGCGTCGCTCGATTGGCAATTTACTGTTGTCGCGCCACTATGCGGTACAGACCTTCGCCAGTGGCGAAGCATTTTTGAGCCAAGCCCAACTCCAAAATTCTGGCGTAGTGGTGCTCGACTTGCGGCTGGAGAACAACCTGGGCCAGGGCATGAGCGGGTTGGAGGTGTTTGAGGTTTTGCGCGCGCAGCACAGCCCCATGGCAGTGCTTTTTCTCTCGGGCCATGGGGATATTCCCACAGCTGTTCAAGCGGTTAAAAACGGTGCGCTCGCATGGCTTGAAAAGCCCTGCAATGACGAATCGCTCATTCATCACAT
>JBJOLD010000179.1:0-8690 GCA_046045765.1 Pseudomonadota bacterium
CGCATGGCCGCGCTGATGAAGATTCGTGTGATTCATGTGTTCACCCATGACTCGATTGGTTTGGGCGAAGACGGCCCAACCCACCAATCCATCGAGCATGCAGCCAGCCTGCGCCTGATTCCTAACTTGGATGTGTGGCGTCCGGCCGATACGGCCGAGACTGCCGTGGCCTGGACCGTGGCTTTGCAAAACAAAGCCAAGCCCACTGCTCTGTTGCTTTCGCGCCAAAATATCAGCTACGCCCCCAAGGCCGACTCAACCCTTGCCCCTGATGCCAGCGGCCTGGACGCTATCAGCAAAGGTGCGTATGTGCTGGCTGAGCCTGCAGAGGTGGGCTTGAAGAAAAAGATGCAAGCCGTAATCATCGCCACTGGCTCTGAAGTGCAGTTGGCCCTGAAGGCGCAAGAGCTTCTTGCTACCAGAAAGATAGCTGCTCGCGTAGTCTCTATGCCGAGCAACACCACATTTGACAAACAAAGCGCTGAGTACAAAGCCATGGTGCTGCCCGCCGGTGTTCCCCGCGTGGCGGTGGAAATGGGCTCCAGCGACGGCTGGTGGAAATACGGCGTGGCGGCTGTTGTAGGCTTGGACACTTTTGGTGAATCAGCCCCTGCACCCGTGTTGTTCAAGCACTTTGGATTTACCCCTGAAAATCTTGCTGATACCGTACAGACGGTTCTGGCACGCAAGGCCTAAAACGCCAAGGCATTTTTGTTCGACGTTTTTTACTTAAAGAGAGAAGCACATGACCATCAAAATCGGTATTAACGGTTTCGGCCGCATCGGCCGCAACGTATTGCGCTCGGCTATTCAAAACTTCAGCGACATCGAAGTTGTTGCCATCAACGATTTATTAGAGCCAGAATACTTGGCTTACATGCTGCAATACGACAGCGTGCATGGTCGATTCAAAGGCACTGTCGTGGTCGAAGGCAACAACATCATTGTTAACGGCAAGAAAATTCGCCTCACCCAAGAACGCGATCCTTCCAACCTCAAATGGAACGAAGTCGGTGCTGACATCGTCATCGAGTCCACCGGCATCTTCCTAGACAAAGCGGGTGGCGAAAAGCACTTGGCTGCAGGTGCCAAAAAGGTGATCTTCTCTGCCCCAAGCAAAGACGACACCCCCATGTTTGTGTACGGTGTGAACGACAAGACCTACGCGGGTCAAGCCATCATCTCCAACGCAAGCTGCACTACCAACTGCCTGGCTCCTCTGGCCAAAGTGATGCACGATAAATGGGGCATCAAACGCGGCCTCATGACCACCGTGCACGCTGCCACCGCCACCCAAAAAACCGTGGACGGCCCTAGCAACAAAGACTGGCGCGGCGGCCGTGGCATTCTGGAAAACATCATTCCCTCCAGCACTGGCGCTGCCAAAGCCGTGGGCGTGGTCATTCCTGAGCTGAACAAAAAGCTCACCGGTATGTCCTTCCGCGTGCCCACCAGCGATGTGTCCGTAGTCGACCTGACCTGCGAACTCAACAGCCCTGCTACCTTGGCTGAAATCTGCGCTGAAATGAAAGCCCAGAGCCAAGGCGCTTTGAAAGGCGTGCTGGGTTACACCGAAGACAAAGTGGTCGCCACCGACTTCCGTGGCGAGACCTGCACCAGCGTGTTTGACGCGGACGCCTCCATTGCGTTGGACGGCACCTTCGTCAAGCTGGTGAGCTGGTATGACAACGAGTGGGGTTACTCCAACAAGTGCCTGGAGATGGTGCGCGTGGTCGCCAAATAATTTGCGCCAACCCGAATAGCAAAGGCCCGTGCTGGCGACATCAGCACGGGCCTTTTGTTTTTTAAGACCGAAGCGACGGGTGTTTTCTTGCGCATAACAAGGCCCTTTCGGTTACGCTGAACGAAATGTATCCGCAATGTTTACAAGTGAGCCCATGAACTCAATCTGGATAGCTGGGAAAAAGTCTTTGGTGATACCGTTGGTTACGCGGTTTCTGTCAGGAAATCCGAGAAGTTTGATTGGGGTGATGGGGCCCTTGCTGTTGTGTGTTTGGGGCTTTGTTGGCTTCTGGTCATTGTGGGAGCGGGATAGCATCCTGTCATCCAACGAACAGATACTGCAGCAACTCACCACCGCCGCGCAAGCTCAAACCAAGGGGCTCTTCAAGCAGGCGGAGGTCACACTGATTTCGGCAAATCAGTGGATCAGTGCACACCCCGATAAAGACCCGAGCAAAGACGCAGATTTCAACGCGTTGATCAACCAATTACAGAAGGCGTCGGACGGTATGCTGGAGTTGCGCATGGCCACGCACGCTGGCTCTGTGGTGGTGCTTCCGGGTGTAACCCCCTCTGCCGCGGTGATGGTTAACGATCGCGAATATTTTCGCGCTCAAATGAACGGCACAGCGCAAGGACTATTTGTGGGCGAACCCATCACCGGGCGTGTTACTAAAAAGCAGTTCATACCGATTTCCATGCGCGTGACAAATGCCCAGAGCCGCATCGCTGTTCTCTGGATCACTATGCATTTGGATGACATTGCGGTACCTTTTGAAGCCCAACGTCTCAAGCCCTTCGGCACCATCGGCATTGTGCGCAGTGACGGTATGGTTTTGTTTCGAAGCCCCATGAATGAAGGCGCGGTTGGACAGTCTATCGCCAACGGCCAAGCCTGGAAGAACTACAAGGGAAAGCAGTCCCGAGGCAGTTACGAATCCGAGGCCAGTATTTTTGACAGCAAGCCGCGCCTGGTGTCCTTTGCCAAGGTAGACGGCTATCCACTGGTGGTGTATGTCAGTGAGAGTAAGGACGATTTACTGCAGCCCTGGCTCACCCACACCGCAATTTTTGTAGTGGTTGCGGCGCTACTTTCGGCCATGAGTTATTTTCTGAGTGCTGCGCTCTTGCGTGCATTAGAGGCGTCGCGGACCTCTGAGGCCATCATCCAGTCCACGGATGAAGCGATTGTCGGGCGGTCACTGGATGGCACCATCAACAGCTGGAATCCAGGCGCACAGCGCATGTTTGGCTATTCCGCATCTGAGATGCTGGGCCAGTCGGTTCGACGGCTGCTTCCGCCAGATCGGTGGAACGAAGAAGTGGACATCATTGAAAAAATACGGATGGGAGAGGCTGTTAAGAATTTTGAATCGATTCGAATCCACAAAGATGGGCGTCTTATGGATGCATCGGTCACTATCTCTCCTATTCGAGATGGCACGGGCAAGCTAATCGGTGTTTCCAAGATCGCCCGGGACATTACGCAGCAGGTCAGTGCCACCCGGCAATTGAAGCTCACAGCAAGCGTGTTTACCAACGCCAGCGAGGGTATTCTGATCACGGATCGCAAGGGCGCGATGATCGAAGTCAACGATGCCTTTACGCGTATTACTGGCTACAGCAGGGAGGATGTGCTTGGCAACCATCCGCAAATGTTTCGTTCAAGCCGCCAAGGGCCTGAAGTATTTGAATCTATCCGCCTTGCGTTGCTAAGCCAGGGCGAATGGAAGGGCGAGCTTTGGAGTCGTCGCAAAAACGGGGAGTCTTATTCGGTTTGGCTTACCGTGAACATTGTGAGGTCGGATGACGGCAGGGTCCGAAATTATGTCGCGTTATTTTCCGACGTAACGGTGTTGAAGCTGCAACAGGAGAAGCTGGAGCACGGGGCCTACTTTGATGCTTTGACTGACTTGCCCAACCGCTTGCTCTTGTCGGACCGTCTGTCCCAGGCGATGACTTTGTGTCAGCGCCACAACCAGAGTTTGGCAGTGCTGTACCTCGATCTGGATGGATTCAAAGCCATCAACGACTGCTATGGACACGAGGCGGGCGACGAACTGTTGGTCGGTATTTCCAGGCAAATGAAAGCTGCATTGCGCGAGGTGGACACGCTGGCGCGCATGGGTGGGGATGAGTTTGTCGCCGTGTTGACTGACGTGGACACTATGCAAGACTGTATGCAAATGGTGGCTCGTCTTTTGCAGGCCTGCGCGCGCCCGGTCTTGGTGCAGGGCGTAGAGATGCGGGTCACTGCCAGTGTGGGAGTGACCATGTACCCGCAAGACAATGCCGAGGTTGATCAACTGATGCGTCATGCAGATCAGGCGATGTACCAGGCCAAACAAAACGGAAAGAACTGCTGCAGCCTGTTCGATTCGGCGCAGGAGGCTGAGGTCCGGGGGCGTACTTTGCAGCAGGAACAGATAGCGCACGGACTGTCTCAGCAAGAGTTTGTGCTGTATTACCAGCCTAAGGTGAATATGCGCACGGGCGTCGTGGTGGGCGTCGAGGCGCTACTACGTTGGCAGCATCCCGAAAAAGGGCTGCTGCTTCCGGGTGTATTTTTGCCAGCCATTGAGCGGCATCCCTTGAATGATGCTATCGGTGTCTGGGTGATGGAGGCTGCGCTCCAGCAAATGAGCGAATGGGCGGCCCAAGGACTCGTTATGCACGTCAGTGTCAATATTGCGGCTAGGCAATTGCAAAGCGCCAGTTTCCCCAAACACTTGGCGGAATTGCTTAGCAACTATCCGGCAGTTGCGCCGCAATGTCTGGAGTTGGAAATTCTGGAAACCAGCGCGCTGGAAGATCTCACGTCAACCGCGACCATCATGGGCGACTGCCACCGCTTGGGTGTTCAATTTGCCATTGATGACTTCGGCACCGGCTATTCCTCTCTGACCTACTTGCGGCACCTGCCGGTTGAGACACTGAAAATCGACCAGAGCTTTGTGCGCGACATGCTGGAAGACCAAGGCGACATGTCGATTGTCAAAGGCGTGATCGGTCTGGCGGCAGCGTTTCGCAGAAATGTGATTGCTGAGGGGGTTGAGACTATTGCCCATGGACAGCACCTGATCGGACTTGGATGTGAACTGGCCCAGGGCTACGGTATTGCCCGCCCCATGCCTGCGGATCAACTTGCTGCCTGGTGTGCGGGCTGGCAGTCGCCCCCCGAGTGGATGCAAGTCAGTTAAACGCATCGGTTGAATAGATTTATTTGGAGTTTTTGCTATGCCTGAAGAAGCCATCATCCACCGCACCCGTGGCAGCACGCACGGCCCCATCACGCGGCTGGTGAGCCCCTCCGACTTAGGGGAAGTGATCAAGCCGTTTATTTTTTTGGACCGGTTTGAAACCTTGGTCGGTGGGCCGCCGTTAGGTTTTGGCATGCACCCGCACTCGGGCATTGCCACGCTAACCTACCTGATGGACGGCCAGATGCAGTACGAAGACACCACCGGTGAACACGGCGCGCGCGGCACGCTGCCCAACCACGGCGTGGAGTGGATGATGGCTGGTGGCGGTGTGTGGCACCGCAGTAACCCGGTGGACGCCGAGCGGGTTATGGGCTTTCAACTCTGGGTGGCCATGCCGCCTGAGCTGGAGCTGGCAGATGCGCACAGCCTGTATTGGACCCAAAAGACGTGCCCCAAGTGGGCCCGGCGCGCGTGTTGTTGGGCAGTTTTGAAGGCAAGACCAGCCCGATTCCCGCGCCCGCCGATATCACCTACCTGGGCGTGCACCTGAAGGCGGGCGAGACCTGGCACTTTGCGCCCCCTGCAGGGCATACCGTTGCTTGGGCTGCTGTGGGCGAGGGGGTGCTGACTGCCCCGAGCGCGCTGCGCACCGGCGACATGGTGGTGTTTGACCAGAGCATGGAGGGCATCACCTTCACCGCTGAGAGCGACACGGCCTTTGTGCTGGGTTCAGGCGTGTTGCACCCGCATCCTTTGCACCTGGGACACTACTCCGTGCACACCAGCGACGAGGCGCTGCACGCTGGCCAAAAGGGCATTCGCGACCGTGCGAATTTGCTACGCCAACAAGGGCGCATGTAGGCAAATTTTTAACAAAATATACCTGTAGAGCCCGTGCAGACTGCGTAGCTAGCTATTAAATTGCTAGCAATTTCAGCTTCGCGTGGGCCGCGTTGTCCAGCTGTGCTGGCAGTTGGTGTTTGGCTCGCAGGTAGTGGTGGGTGAACACATCGAGGTAAGTTTCCAGCGTTTGCGCGGCACGGGTTTCGCCTGCCATGTCCAGGCACAGCGCGGCCACTTCGCTGGTGCAAAAGTGGTCGTCACGGCGGGAACGGCGCAGCTGGTAGCGCGACACTTGCTCCGGCTCCAGGCTCAGCACCGGAAACGCGTCCAGGTACGGGCTTTTGCGAAACATCTTGCGCGCTTCGGCCCAGGTGGCGTCCAGCAAGATGAACAGCGGACGCTTGAAATCCGGCCCCCACGCTCCGCCGCTTTGCGGGTCACTGCCCCCCGTGGGGGCGAACTCGCCTTGGGGCGGCCCGGCGGCGAGTCGTGGCCCCTGGTCTATCAATTCCGTCACCACGCGCTCAGGGCTTACAAACTCACCGGGAAACACCACATACGGCTGCCACTGCGGATCGGCCAGCAGGGCCAGCAGTGCGGGATCGACATGGGTGCGGGCCCAGCCAAAAGCAAAGGTGTCGGGCACCACGTCGGCGATTAGCCAGCCGGTGTTGCCGGGCTTCAAGGGCTCAATATCAGCCATCAACAAGCATATGCCTGCCTGGGTGGGCACTATTGCGCGCAGCGCGCAGATGCAATGGCTGGGGGCGAGACGGCACTGTGCGCAGCGCTCACCCTTGATGCCGCCGCGGGCCAGAAAGGGCTTGGTGCTGCGGGCCAGGCGGTCAGCACGCAGCCGCGCCACGGCGTGGGGATTCACCTGTATGGCGCTCATTCGGCGCGGTTTAACCCGGGATGTTGGGTTCGACCAGAGTGGCAAGTTGTGCCAGAGACTCTTGCCAACCCAGGTAGCACATTTCCGTGGGAATGATGTCGGGAATGCCTTCCTGTGTTGCCGTAATTTCCGTGCCGCAAAGCACGGGCTTGAGCACAATCGTGGTCTTCATGGTGCCAGGCAGGTTGGAGTCGTCAAACGCGCTGGTGTAGCAAATGCGGCTGGCAGGCACCAGCTCCAGATAGTCACCACCAAAGCTGTTGCCGCCGCCGCCACTGAAGTTAGTGAACGACATTCGGAAGCTGCCACCCACCCGGGCATCCATGTGGTGCACCGTGCAGGTAAAGCCATAGGGCGGCAGCCACTTGGCCATGGCACCTGCGTCCAGAAACGCGCGGTAAACGCGCTCCGCTGGGGCTTTCAAAACGCGGTGCAGTTGAATGGAATTGGTGGGCATGGCTTAGCTCCTTGTAGATGCCTGTGGATACCCAACCAATGGTAGAGCGTTTTGCCTAGCCCGCCGCAGTCGCCATGCGCAGTCTGCGCGCCGCGTCTTCAGCGCGGGCATCGTCAATCTCGCGCAGCACGGCTTGCATGTCCACGTCGGCCGTCGCGCGCTCGTAGTGGCCGGTCAACGGTGTTTCGATACTGAGCAGGCCTGCTTGGTACAGGCTCCAAATCTCGGGGCCAAAGTCGGTTTTGAGCAACGCGGGGGCAAACTGGCCAAAGAAGTCGCGCAGGTTGGCCACATCGCGCAGCAGCATGCGTTGGGCGTGGTTGTTGCCCGCAGCGTCTACTGCCTGGGGCAGGTCGATGATCACCGGCTCGTCCACGCCGTCAGCACCATCGGAGCCCTGCATGTGCGCCAGCAAAATATTGAACTCTGACAAGTCGCCGTGCACCACGCCCGCACACAGCATGCGTACCACTTCGCCAATCAACGTGGCGTGGTGTTGCAGCGCTTGCGCGGGAGTAAAAGCCACGTCGTTCAGGCGCGGGGCGGCGTCGCCGTTCGCATCTGTCACCAGTTCCATCAGCAGCACGCCATCGCAAAAGTTAAACGGCTGGGGTACGCGCACACCGGCGGCTGCAAGGCGGTACAGCGCGTCCACCTCGGCGCTTTGCCAGGCGGCTTCTTGCTCTTGGCGGCCAAATTTGCTGCCCTTGGCCATGGCGCGGGCCGAGCGTGAGTTTTTGACCTTGCGGTTTTCGGTGTAGTCCACCGCTTGGCGAAAGCTGCGGTTGTTGGCCTCTTTGTAAATCTTGGCGCACAGCGTTTGTTCGCCCGAGCGCACCACAAACACCATGGCCTCTTTGCCGCTCATGAGCTGGCGCACCACCGTGTCGATCAGACCTTCTTCAACCAGGGATTGCAGTCGGGGGGGAGCTTTCATGGCGTGCTGCGCGTGGTGTACATATGGGTTTTAGCGGCGTGGCAGCGACCAGCCTGCTTGCTGGTTGGCCTTGTTGTTTTCGTAGTCCCAAATGCTGGCGCAGCGCGCGCACTGGTAGCGGGTGACGGTGACCGAGCGGCCATCGCGCTCTTCTTTACGGTTGTTGCTTTGCACCAGCTCGGCGTGGCCGGGGGCGCGGCGCCAGTTGCGCTGGATGCCGCGGCAGGGTTCGCATAGGGCGGCTTCGCGGGCTTCGGCGGCGGCTTTGTAGTTGTCGGTCATGGGTGTGTTTTTGGGATCAGTGCCGTGGATGGCGATGGCTTGATTGTCGCCGCGTGGCGCTGCTACCCACCGGGGTGGTCTTGGCGCTGTATTACCAACGTGTAAATAATCTATTCATAAACCATCATAAATCATTGTTTTATATAGATATTTGTAAAAATAAATCTATTCATATAATGATTCATGGCTACCACTAGCGACTTCACCACCACCCTTTTTCAAGCCCTGATGCGCCAGGGCGGCGCAGCCAGTAGTGCCGAGTTGCAGGCGAAACTGGGCGTGAGCCAGCCCACGGTGTCGCGCGCGCTGGCACCACTATTGCAGTCCGGC
>JBJOLD010000182.1:0-4523 GCA_046045765.1 Pseudomonadota bacterium
CGATGCCAAAGGCGCAGAGTTGGCCGAGTCGTTGCGTCAACGCGGGCTGGATGTGTGGCCGGTATCTCAAATTCAATCCACACGGTTGCATGCGCGCAAAGTGCACTACATGGCACAAGGCATGCAGATGGAGGTCGTCGAGGGCGACACGGTTTGCACACTGAGTACACATTTGATTGGTACCTACAACGTCTCCAATGTGCTGGGTGTTCTTGGTGCCATGCGTTGTTTGGGTGTGCCACTTCGGATGGCTGTGGAAGCCTGTAGTCAACTGATACCGGTACCGGGTCGCATGGAGTGTGTGGGTGGAGATGGCGTGCCGTTGGTCGCGGTGGACTATGCCCACACGCCGGACGCCTTGGCCCAAGCCCTTGCCGCTTTGCGCCCCTTGGCACAAGAACGCAACGGACAACTGTGGTGCATTTTCGGTTGCGGCGGTGACCGTGATGCCTCTAAGCGCCCTTTGATGGGCGCGATTGCTGGCAAGGGCGCAGACAAAGTGGTGGTGACCAGTGACAACCCCCGCAGCGAGAAGCCCGAGGTCATCATCGCCAATATCTTGCTGGGCTTGCCACAAGGCAACGACGTCAATGTGCAAGTGGACCGTGCTGTCGCCATCGCACACACCGTTGTCCATTCAGGAGTCAATGACGTCATTCTTCTGGCGGGCAAAGGCCACGAGACAACCCAAGAGATTGCGGGCCACAAATCAGAATTCTCAGACCTGGCCCATGCAACGCGCGCGTTGCATGCCCGCTCGCTTGTTGCAGGAGTCCGGGCATGACGGCCATGATGTCGCTAGCACAAGCAGCGCAATGGATTGCGAACGCACGCCTGGTTGGCGACGCGAATCTGCAAGCCCTGCGCGTGCACACGGATACGCGCACGATTGAATCTGGGGATTTGTTCGTCGCCCTCCAAGGTGAGCGGTACGACGCGAACGACTTTTTGCATGAAGCCCAGCAGCGTGGTGCGCTGGCGGTGGTTTGCCATGCCGGATTGCCAGTCGACAAAATCCCCGCCGGATTGGCGCGCATTGAAGTTGCCAATACCGTACTGGCCTTGCAGCAATTGGCGACCGGTTGGCGCAAGCAATTTGCACTGCCTTTGATCGCCATTACGGGTAGCAATGGCAAAACGACAGTGACGCAAATGGTGGCGTCCATTCTGGATGCGTATTGCCCCCATGGTGCGGCACTCGCCACCCGTGGTAATTTCAACAACGACATTGGTGTTCCACTGACCTTGCTGCGTTTGCGTGCATCGCACCGCATGGCGGTGGTGGAGTTGGGGATGAACCACCCGGGCGAAATTTCCGTGCTGGCGGCCATGGCGCAACCGACCGTGGCTTTGGTCAACAACGCCCAACGTGAGCACCTTGAATTCATGCATACGGTGGAGGCCGTTGCCCAAGAAAATGGATGTGTCATTGCGTCGTTGCCGGCAAGTGGTGTCGCGGTGTATCCCTCGGATGACGCGCATTCCGCCCTGTGGCGCAACGTTGCGGCCGCGCGGCGAGTGCTCGGCTTTTCCATGGAAAACTACGCGCAACCTACGCACCTAGGATGCATCCACGCTGAATGGGCCCATGGTGCATGGCAAGTGCATGCGCGCGGTCTGGGCGTAGACTTGAATTACCGCTTGGCTATCGCAGGTCGTCACAACGTAAAAAACTCCTTGGCCGCCGCTGCATGTGCTTTGGCAGCAGGTGTGTCCGTCACTGCGGTAGAGCAGGGCCTCAACGGTTTTGTGCCCGTGAAAGGGCGTTCTCGTGCGCTATCTTTAGCCGCTGCGGGGCGCAAAATCACACTGGTGGACGACACCTACAACGCCAATCCTGATTCTGTACGCGCTGCTATTGACGTGCTGGCAGACTTGCCTAGCCCGCGGATGCTGGTCTTGGGGGATATGGGCGAAGTAGGCGACCATGGCCCTGCGTTCCACGCGGAAGCGGGACGCTATGCGCAGGCTAAAGGAATTGAATACTTTTTTGCCACAGGTGCGGCAACGCGCAGTGCGATTGCTGAATTTCCGGGTGCGCAACATTTTGCGTCCATGGACGACTTGTGCGCTGCCGCAATCGCCACAGCGCCAGCCGTGTCAAGCATTTTGGTTAAGGGCTCGCGCTTTATGCGCATGGAGCGCGTTGTCGAGTCCGTCATGGCTCATTTTTCCGACGGAGGCCATTGATGTTGTTGAGTTTGGCGCAATGGTTGCAGACACAGTCTCCCGAATTTGGGTTTTTTCGTGTCTTCCAATATCTGACATTCCGTGCGGTTATGGCCGCCATGACTGCGTTGCTGATTGGTTTGGCCGCCGGCCCCTATGTAATTCGCCGCTTGCGCGAATTGAAAATTGGGCAACCTGTGCGCGGTTATGGCATGGAGTCTCATCTGAGCAAAAGCGGTACGCCTACCATGGGAGGCGTACTGATTTTGATATCTATTGCAGTGTCTACGCTGCTGTGGAGCGATGTTAGTAATCGATTTATTTGGATTGTCCTGCTGGTAACAATGGCATTTGGTGCTATAGGCTGGGCAGACGATTGGCGCAAGGTGGTGTACAAAGACCCGGAGGGAATGCCTTCGCGCGAAAAATACTTCTGGCAATCGGTGGTGGGCTTGTTGGCTGCGCTGTACTTGGTGTTCAGTATTTCTGAGAGTTCCAATGTGCGGGTGATTGAACTCTTCTTTAATTGGGTGCGTTCCGGTTTTGACGTGAATTTGCCTCCCAAAGCGGGCTTACAGCTGCCGTTTTTTAAAGAAGTGAGCTACCCCCTGGGTGTGCTGGGCTTTATGGCGATGACCTACCTTGTGATTGTGGGTTCCAGTAACGCTGTGAACCTCACTGATGGCTTGGATGGCTTGGCCATCATGCCGGTGGTGATGGTGGGCTCCGCATTAGGCGTATTCGCATACGTAACAGGCAGTTCGGTGTACTCCAAGTACCTGTTTTTCCCGCACATCCCTGGCTCTGGCGAGTTGCTCATTTTCTGCGCTGCCATGGCCGGGGCGGGCTTGGCTTTCTTGTGGTTCAACACGCATCCTGCACAAGTGTTTATGGGCGATGTCGGTGCCTTGGCGTTAGGCGGTGCATTGGGCACCATTGCCGTCATTGTTCGCCAGGAAGTGGTGCTGGCCATCATGGGTGGCATCTTTGTGGTGGAAGCGCTCTCGGTCATGCTGCAGGTCACGTATTTCAAATACAGCAAAAAGAAATTTGGCGAAGGCCGCCGCCTGTTCAAGATGGCGCCTCTGCACCACCACTTTGAAAAGACAGGATGGAAAGAAACCCAGGTGGTTGTGCGCTTCTGGATCATCACCATGTTGTTGTGTCTGGTGGGCCTGTCCACATTGAAATTGCGATGAATACACCCGACGACTCTATCCAACCTGACGCAGGTGCCGTGCCTGCTGAAGAAGCTGTGTCAACTGTCGACAGCGGCGTGGAGTTGAACGTCGTGCCACAGGTGCAGCCAGTGCCCGCACTGTCCACTAAAGGCTTGCCCACCACGCTGACAGCCGCCAAAGATGCGGCAGCTTTTGTGGCCCACATCTTTGCCGAAACCCAGGCAGAGAAGGCGTCGGCGGTGATGTCACAGACGGCAGTATTCGAAGCCGTTGAGAGTGTTGCCGATACTGCAGCAAAAGCCGAAGTCGCAGAGCCACTGCTACCGTTGGCTGGCAAGAACATCTTGGTCTTGGGTCTCGGTGCATCGGGCTTGGCAATGGCGCGCTGGTGTGTGCGAACCGGGGCTGCACGTGTCACGGTGGCCGATACACGCACCGCGCCGCCACAACTGGCTGTGCTTCAAACGGAGTTGCCACAAGTACTGTTTGTTGCTGGCGATTTCAGTGCTGCCTTGGTGGATGGATGCGACCTGAGTGCAGTCTACCGCTCACCAGGTTTAAGCCCGGAAGCGGTTGCTCCCGTCTTTGACGCCGCGCGTGCCATTGGCATTGTGGCTGGGGGTGAACTGAGCTTGTTTTCCATGGCGTTGCAAACTCTGAAAGCATCGCAAAACTACACCCCCGCAGTTCTGGCGATCACGGGCACCAACGGCAAGACCACCGTCACGTCGTTGACAGGCCAGTTGATTACCCACGCGGGTAAAACGGTTGCTGTGGCAGGCAATATTGGCCCCACGTTACTGGACACGCTCTCCGCACACCTGGATGCAGCCACCTTGCCCGAGGTGTGGGTGCTGGAGTTGTCCAGCTTTCAACTCGATGGCGTGACCGGCTTTGAGCCCACGGCCGCAGTTGTCCTCAACATCAGCCAAGACCACCTCGATTGGCATGGCAGCACGCAGGCCTATGCCGCAGCCAAAGCGTATGTGTTTGGGCAGCGGGGCCTGATGGTGTTGAACCGTGACGACGCCAGTGTCATGGCGATGTTGCCGGCACCTGTTCGCGTGAAGTTGCAGCGTCCCCAGGAGCGCGCCCACATGACCTTCGGCAGTGACATGCCGCAGCGCCCTGGCGACTTCGGTTTTGAAGAGGTCAATGGCATGGTCTGGCTGG
>JBJOLD010000230.1:0-4308 GCA_046045765.1 Pseudomonadota bacterium
GCGCGGGTACTTCGCTCACCGCAGAGATTGGCTTGATGAAAGCTGGCGAACAGCTCAGCGCAATGGAGATGATGGCAGTCGACCCGGTGCAGCGCATTTTGGCGCCGCGCTTTTGGGGGGCGGTGATCGCTATGCCACTGTTGGCGGCAGTGTTCAGCGCTGTAGGTGTGATTGGCGGCTACGTGGTCGGCGTGCTGATGATCGGCATTGATTCCGGTTCGTTCTGGAGCCAAACCCAAGGGGGTGTAGACGTGTGGTTGGACGTGGGCAATGGCGTCCTCAAAAGCGTGGTGTTTGGATTTGCTGTGAGTTTTATTGCGCTGCTGCAAGGGTACGAGGCGCAGCCCACGCCTGAAGGGGTGGCGCATGCCACCACCCGCACGGTGGTGATGGCGTCGTTAACGGTGCTGGGCCTGGACTTTGTCCTGACCGCGCTGATGTTCAGTATTTAGGGGAAGAAGATGCAACGTTCTACAAAAGATATCTGGGTTGGATTGTTCGTGCTGCTGGGCGGCGTAGCGCTGCTGTTTTTGGCGCTGCAGTCGGCCAATTTGCTCACACTCAGTTTCGAGCGTGGTTACGCCGTCACAGCCAAGTTCGACAATATTGGTGGGCTCAAGCCCAAAGCGGCGGTCAAAAGCAGTGGAGTGGTGGTGGGCCGTGTTGATTCCATTACTTTTGACGACAAAACCTTTCAGGCCCGCGTGAGCCTGTCCATGGACAAGCGCTTTGCGTTCCCAAAAGACAGTTCACTTAAAATTTTGACCAGCGGCCTGCTTGGCGAGCAGTACATTGGCATTGAGGCCGGTGCTGATTCGGCCAATCTCGCCGCAGGGGATGCCATTTCGTCTACCCAGTCTGCTGTGGTGCTGGAAAACCTGATCAGTCAGTTTTTGTACAGCAAGGCGGCCGATGGAGCCGCTGAGGGCAAGAAGTGATTCGCTGGCTATTAATCGTTGTGCTGCTGGCGCTGCAGGGCTGCGCCACAGTAGCCAACCCCGACCCGCGTGACCCGTTAGAGTCATTTAACCGCAGCGTGTTTGGATTTAACGACGCGCTTGACCGCGCTGTCATCAAGCCCGTGGCAACGGTGTACCGTGACATCACTCCTAGCTGGCTGCGCCAAGGGGTGGGGAACTTTTTTGGCAATTTGGCAGATGTGTGGTCTGTTTTTAACAACGCCATTCAGTTGCGCGGGCCCGACACCAGCGACAGCATTGGACGGGTCATGGTCAACTCGACCATCGGTATTGGTGGGTTGTTTGATGTGGCCAGTGATTTGGGCATCGAGCGCCACACGTCTGACTTTGGTTTGACCCTGGGCCGCTGGGGCGTGCCGGCAGGGCCATATATCGTGGTGCCATTGTTGGGCTCCTACACCCTGCGAGAAGTCGCAGCCTATCCGCTGGATCGCCAAGGCAATTTGGTGAATCACATTACCGACGACCCCACGTGGTACGGAGTCAGTGCTTTGGGTGTGGTGGATTTGCGTGCTCAGTATTTACGTGCGGGCGATGTTGTGGAAGGTGCTGCGCTGGATAGATACAGTTTTACACGCGACTCCTATTTTCAGCGCCAACGCAACCGCGTGTACGACGGCAACCCGCCGGACGAAGACGTTCAGCCCGAACAGTAAGTTGTGTAACACCGGTCTTTGCAGTGCCTTTACACCACAGTTAGATAATGCGCACAGGTTTAGAGTACAAAGTGAATATGAAACGAATTTTTCTAAAGCAATTGGGTGGCGCGCTGGTTTTGCTGGCGTCGCTGGGTTTTGGCACGGCAGCGCGTGCGGAAGACGAAGCGCCTGATGCGCTGATCAAGCGCCTGTCTGTCGACGTGTTGGACACTATCAAGGCTGATAAGGCCTTGCGTTCAGGCGACATGACCAAGCTGGTAGCGCTGGTGGACGAACGCATCATGCCCAACGTGAACTTTCCCCGCATGACCGCGTCTGCTGTAGGACCCGCTTGGCGTCAAGCCACGCCCGAGCAGCAAAAACGTTTGCAAGAAGAATTCAAAATTTTGCTGGTGCGTACCTATGCAGGTGCTTTGTCACAGGTTTCTACCCAAACTATTGCCCTCAAACCCTTGCGCAGCAGCCCTGAGGACAAAGAAGTGCTGGTGCGTACCGAAATCAAAGGGGTGGGTGACCCTATTCAGCTGGACTACCGTCTGGAAAAAACGGCGGGACAGGGCGCTGGTTGGAAAATTTACAACCTGAATGTGTTGGGTGTTTGGCTGGTGGAAACCTACAAAAGTCAGTTCACCCAGGAAATCAATGCCAAAGGCATTGATGGTTTGATCGGGTCCATCGCAGATCGCAACAAAGCGAACAACAAGAAAGGCTAATGTGCTTAGCTTGCCCGTAACACTTACCCAAGCGCACGCAACCGCCTGCCTGGGCCAACTCACGACCGGCGTGCGCCAAGAGGCTACCGCCCAAGTGGTGGTGGATGGCGCACAGCTGCGCAGTTTTGATTCTTCCGCGCTGGCAGTGTTGCTGGAGTTGCGCCGCGAATGCGCGCGTGCGGGCAAACATTTTGTGGTGCAAGGCCTGCCCCAGCGCTTGCGTGATTTGGCTGCTTTGTACGGAATTGAACGCCTGCTGCCTAACGCCTGACTGTGCCGGGTAAAATGGTGGGCTTCATGTCTGCCATCTCCTTCCAAACTATCTCCAAAGCCTATCCGTCTCCACGCGGACCCCAAGGCTCTACTTTTCTTGCACTCGATGGCGTCAGCCTCGATATTGCCCAGGGTGAGTTTTTTGGTCTGCTAGGCCCCAACGGCGCAGGCAAAACCACGATGATCAGCATTCTGGCGGGCCTCACACGCGCCACCAGTGGCAGCGTCAAAGTGCTGGGCAGCGATGTGCAAACCGACTACGCCCAAGCCCGCCGCAAGCTCGGCGTGGTACCGCAAGAGCTGGTGTTCGATCCTTTTTTCAACGTGCGCGAGGCGCTGCGCTTTCAGTCCGGCTACTTCGGCATCAAGCACAACGACGCCTGGATTGACGAGCTGTTGGAAAGCCTGGGCCTGACCGACAAAGCCAACGCCAATATGCGCCAGCTGTCGGGTGGCATGAAGCGCCGCGTGCTGGTAGCGCAAGCGCTGGTGCACAAACCCCCTGTGATCGTGCTCGACGAGCCCACGGCGGGTGTGGACGTGGAGCTGCGCCAAACGCTGTGGCATTTCATCGCCAAACTCAACAAGCAAGGCCACACCGTTTTGCTGACCACGCATTATTTGGAAGAAGCAGAAGCCTTGTGCGGCCGCATTGCTATGTTGAAGACGGGGCGCATCGTAGCGCTGGATAAAACCAGCGCTTTGTTGAAAGCGGCCAGCAGCAATGTGCTGCGTTTCAAGACCGACGGTGTGCTGCCCGAAGTGTTGGCGGCGCGTGCGCGCATCACCGGGCGCATCGTGCAGCTCCCTGCGAACAGTGCGCTTGATATCGAGCAATATCTTGCCGCTGTGCGCGAAGCCGGTGTCGCCGTGGAAGACGTTGAAATCCGCCGGGCCGATCTGGAAGATGTATTTTTGGATGTGATGAACACTGCACGCGCGGACGAGGCGAGCTCCGACGGGCCGCCCCAAGGTGCGATGGCACCCTCAGGGGGCAGCGCAGCACACGAAGTGGCAAACGTGGGGGTGAGTGCACCATGACCGGCTGGCAAATGCTCCTCTACAAAGAAGTGTTGCGTTTCTGGAAAGTCAGCTTCCAGACAGTGGCTGCTCCGGTGCTCACGGCAGTGTTGTACATGATGATCTTCGGCCACGTGCTGGAAGATCACGTCAAGGTGTACGACAGCATCAGCTATACCGCGTTTCTGGTGCCCGGCCTGGTGATGATGAGCGTGTTGCAGAACGCTTTTGCGAATAGCTCGTCGTCGCTTATCCAGAGCAAGATCATGGGCAACCTGGTGTTTTTGCTGCTCACGCCTCTGTCGCACTGGAACTGGTTTTTTGCCTACGTGGTGTCGGCCATTGCGCGCGGTTTGGTGGTGGGGCTGGGTGTGCTGTTGGTCACCGGCTGGTTTGCCCACCTGACGTTTGTTGCCCCTGTGTGGATTCTGGTTTTTGCCCTGTTGGGTGCCGGTCTGATGGGGGCGCTGGGGTTGATTGCCGGTCTGTGGGCTGAAAAATTCGACCAGATTGCCGCCTTTCAAAACTTTGTCATCATGCCAATGACATTCCTCAGTGGTGTGTTTTATTCAATCCATTCCCTGCCAACCATTTGGCAAAACGTGAGCCACCTCAACCCGTTTTTCTACATGATTGACGGTTTCAGGTTTGGCTTTTTTGGTG
>JBJOLD010000234.1:0-5491 GCA_046045765.1 Pseudomonadota bacterium
GCGCACACGGCAGCGTCAGCTTTGCGGCCGACGGCACCCTGACCTACACACCGGTGGCGAACTACACCGGAGCGGACAGCTTTACCTACACAGTGACCTCACCGGCGGGCGTGACAGAGACGGCCACCGTCAGCGTGACGGCTACGTCTGTTAAAAAACCACCAGTATTCATACCGGATAAGGGTAGCACCAACAGCGATGGTCAGGGCAGCACGGTGATCTTGACGGTTAATTCATCTAACGACAACCGACCGAGCGTGCATGACAATGCTGCTGTGAACGCGTTACCCGCAACTCTCCCAGAGTTTACAGCTCTGGCTAATCCGGCGCTGCATGTTTTATTCAGTGTCGGGGATGCCCGAAGCGAAAGCGAGTTGAGAGCCGGTTTGGGTCTTTTCGAGACAGATAGCGTGACATCGGCGGAATTGCTTGACGGCTTGGCTGTCGATCTGGCTTACGCAGAAGGTAATCAAGCTGGGTCCAAAGGCTTGGGGGGGTATGACCGCCATTCGCAGCGTCCAGCTATATCTAATACGCCCAACAGCCTGTTTGTGCAGCATGCGGTCCGACACCAGGTTTTGGGACAAGAGCATAGCTTGTTTGTGCAGGATTCTGTGCGATCTTCCCAGCTAGAATCTTTGGCGCGAAATTTGCGCGTTGCCTCCTTCAACTCCGCTACATCGGGTGTGAGCACGCTTTTTGACCCGTTCGCATTGGGGGTGCCGGTGGCAGGGGGCCTGATCGCAGCAAGCGATGTGGAAATTCAAAAGTCCGAAAAATCCGAAGTTTTGTTGCCTGAGATCAAGGCCGATTCCGAGCTTGGCAGCAAAGCAGGGCTCACTGCGCCTGGAAAATCGGCACCACAGGCAGAAACACCAACACGTTTGCCCTTACGCCGCGCGGCAGATGGCTTTGGGGCACAACTTCAGCGTAGTGCAACGAGTTTTCGCCCACGTATGGTGCAAGCTCGGGGAGCCACGACGGGCACTACGAATGCACAATGATGATTTTCAAAAGAGATATTTGCATGTACGTTAAAGATCACACCTTGAATACAACAAAACTTATGAATGCGATGAATAAAAAAATCAAAACCTCCAGAACTGCAACTTTTCCAAGGCTGGCAGTGCTTATTTCAGCATTGGTATTGGCTGGCTGCACGGTAAGCCCCAGATTGGCAACACAAGAAGAGGTGCGTGATCGGGTTAAATCTGATACGGACCGCATGTATGTGAACCAGACGCCAATTTCTGCGCCTGTGACATTGGAGGAGGCCATTGCCCGCACACTCAAATACAACCTTGACTATCGGCTGAAAAAGATGGAGTCGGCCCTGGCGCTCGGGTTGACAGATTATTCCACCTACGACATGCTGCCTAAATTGTTGACCAACGCCGGCTACCGCAGCCGGAGCAACCAGTCTGGTGGTATCAGTGTTGGAATTTTGGATGATATTGAATCACTCCGGCCATCAACCTCGGAAGAGCGTAGCCGTTCATTGGCCGGTGCTGAATTTTCGTGGAATTTGCTGGATTTTGGAGTTTCTTACTATCGCGCCCGGCAGCAGTCTGACCAATTCATGATCGCCGAGGAGCGCCGCCGTAAAGTGGTGCAGAACATGGTGCAAGATGTGCGTGCGTCTTACTGGCGTGCCTTGGGCGCACAACGTCTGACAGTCCAAACACAAGATATTCTTGAGCGAGCCCAATTGGCGCTGGCTCGGTCACGCGAAGCCGAGACTCAACGCGTGATTTCTCCTGCTCAGGCGTTGAACTACCAGCGTGCACTGCTCGATGCGATTTCACTTCTTAACCAGCGACGCCAGGATCTCGTGTTTGCAAACCGTGAGCTCGCCGCACTCATGAATGTTGAACCCGGTGTCATTTTTACAGTGGCAGAGGCTGTCGAGGCCAAACTGCCGGCGCCGCCTAACGATGTTCGCAAGCTGGAAGAACTGGCTTTGCTGCAGCGTCCAGAATTACGGGAAGAGGATTTTAAAAAACGTATTTCTGCTGATGAGACCCGCAAACAGTTGCTCAGCATGTTACCCGGCATCAGTTTTGACACGGGAGTACAGTATGACTCAAATAAACTATTGAATAGCAGCAGCTGGGCTCAGGGCGGTATTCGTGTTTCCTGGAATTTGTTTCAATTGATGGCTTTGCCATCGATGCAGGCAACGCAGGCTCAACAGGTCAAGACAGACGAAGCAAGACGCATGGCTCTATCGATGGCTGTGATGACGCAATTGCGGGTGGGCGTCGAGCGCTACCGTTTGGCCGTAGAAGACTTCAAATTGGCAGACACTGCTGCACAAGTTGACAAACGCATGGTGGACTACACCCGAGCTGCGGTCACGGCCAAACTTGATAGTGAGTTGGAAGTCATTCGCACGCAGGCCCGTGCAGTACTTGGAAACTATCAGCGTGCCAATACCTATGCCGGTGCTCAGATAGCATTTGGGCGTTTGTACAACACCCTCGGCTTTGATCCCTTGTCTGACGATTTTGAGGGCAATGATCTTGCAATGCTGACGCAACGCGTCCGTACACATCTGCAGGCGACCGAGCAAGATACGCTAAAAATGACTTCCAATCTGTTTGGCCATGCCCCGGCGGTTTCGGTCCAATTGAAAGGCGTGGCTGATGCGGTGATGCAGGTGAGAATGAAAGCGCAAATCCACGAGCTGCTTTTGCGCAATCAGGTAGAGGTTGATGCGGCAAGCGGCGTACCCATGACATTCACTCTGCAGCGCGAAGCCAAAGATGGACTGGAGAAAGCCAGCTGGTCTATCGTCCTGGCGGACAGCACTGGCCTGGTGAAAGGTACGGTACATCATGCGAGCACGCTACCAGCCAATGCCAGAAATACCGCATACGAGGCCACTTTGACCGCTGCAGTTACGGCTAAATTGCCACAAATGCGCCATTGGCTGGATGACTTGGCAAAAGAGGTTCAACAATGAAAGCCAAATGTCAGATGCAATGGGGGCTGATCGGGTTGATCCTTCTGGGTGCGGCGGCCGCAAATGCACAAGTGCCGGCTGCTGCTGGGGCTACTCCTCGCAATGCAACGGCTACGCCTGGAGATACCGTCCGGGTATTACTGGTTGCAGACAGGGAAACTACATTATCGAGCCCAGTCACAGCGAAGATCAAAAAATTGAACGCTACGATGGGCATGTCATTCGGGGCCGGTGAAACGTTGGTTAGTTTCGACTGTGACGAGCCTGTGGCCAGACTGGCGATGGCCAACGCGGAACTTTCGGGTGCAGTGGAAATGCATGAAGCCAAGATTCGCATGCAAGGTTTGGAGCAGGCCAGCGATGTCGAGGTTGCACTGGCGGCCAGCGCAACCGCCAAAGCGCGTGGACAGGTGGAGTTACAACAGGCCCAGGTCGCTCAGTGCAGCATCATGGCACCATGGGCTGGACGTGTCGCCAAAGTACATGTCCGAACGCATATGAGTGTCACGCCGGGTTTGCCGATGCTGGACATTGTCAAAAGAGGCTTGTTGCGATTGAAGTTGAACATCCCATCCCGGTTGATCAACAAGGTCAAAGCAGGGATGGAGTTCGAGGTGGCTATTGACGAAACCGGTAAAACATACCAAGCACGCATTGCGGCAGTCAACAGCCGGGTCGATCCTGTGAGCCAGACCATCGAGCTGGAAGCGGTCATTACCAAAAACTACGAAGCATTGCTGCCCGGTATGAGCGGGGTGGCCAGCCTCAGCATGTTGTATTGATTGATCATCGACTTGTGATTTTAGATCGACGGTCAACTGCATCTTTAAATAATGAATCAAGAATTTGAAGCAGTCGGGTCGGTGACCCTGAGCGCATTACTCCATCTGGAACAGCGTGCACTGAGGGATGTGACCCCTGCATCCCTAGGCTTCACGGTGGTCAATGAAGCACTGGCGCTGGTGTCCTATCGACAAGCGGCTTTCTTTACTTGTTCGGCCAATGGCAAACTTGGGTTGACGACCGCATCTGGTTTGGTGAGTGTCGCAGAAGACTCACCGTATGCAGTGTGGCTAGCGCGGTTCGTAAAAAATTTGCCTGCAGCGCCAGTAAGCCAGCGATGTGACTTTGCCGATGCTGCACCCGATTTTATCGATGGTTGGGAAGAATGGTTGCCCGAGTATTTGCTTGTAGCCACTCTTTTTGGGACTGCAAATCAGGTCGTGGGTCTGGTGATCTATGCCAGAGAAACGCCTTGGCTGGATGTAGAAATGGCCATGCTGGATCGTGTACATCTGGTGTACGGCTATTGTTTGTGCTCATTGAATCGTGCACCTAGACGTTTTGGGCATGCATTCGGATCGATATTTGAAAAAAGAATCGCAAGATGGGTGGCGCTGGCAGCCTTGTTGGTGATGTTTATTCCCGTGCGCTTATCTGCATTGGCTCCGGCCGAGGTGGTTGCCTTGTCGGCCATGGCAGTTGCTGCGCCTCAGGATGGGGTGATCAGTGCTTTTCATGTGCAACCGAATGCGACTGTAAAAACCGGCGATAAATTGTTTTCTCTTGATGATAGCGCCTTGGCCAGTCGACGTGAAGTGGCGCGCAAAGGACTGTCGATTGCCCGAGCAGATTCGCTGGTCGCACAGCAGCGCGCGTTTGATGATCTCAAAAGTAAGGGTGATCTTGCCGTGGCGATGGGGCGGGTCAGTGAAAAAGAAGCCGAATTGATGCTGGCCGAAGCCTCGCTGGATCGGGTGGTCGTGAAAGCAGAGCGCGATGGCGTGGCGGTGTTTGGCGACCCAAATGACTGGTTGGGACGACCTGTGCAGACGGGGGAGCGTGTCATGCAACTGGCGGATCCTCGTGACGGTGGCGTGCTGGTCTGGCTGCCTGTGGCCGATGCGTTAAACCTTGAGCCGGGCGCACCGATTCGTTTGTTTTTGCACACCACACCGCTAGACCCACTGCCTGCCACGTTGTTGCAGACGAGTTATCAGGCTGTGTTGAGTCCGGAGGGCGTGTCGGCATATCGATTGCGTGGACAGTTTGAAGGTGGTGTCGGCAAGGCGCGCATTGGCTTGCGTGGTACCGCAAGAATTTCGGGCGACTGGGCTATCCTTGGTTACTATCTTTTTCGTCGGCCCATTGCTGCTGTGCGTGAGTGGACGGGTTTGTGACCATTGCGGGGGGGGCATCTGATTTGCCGCGCTTGCGTGAAGAACTACGCTTGCTGCCTGCAGCGGCAAACCATGACGGTTCCCCAGCCTGGATGGTGCAAGATCCCGTCAACAACCGATTTTTCAGGATCGGTTGGCTCGATTTCGAGGTCTTGTTGCGTTGGAGTCATGGTACGGCTGCTGCGATTGCAAAAGCGGTCAGCATGGAAACCACTCTGAGGATCGATGAAACGGATGTCGACGCATTGCTGACCTTTCTTGAAATCAACAGTCTATTGAAGGTGGAAACGCCGCAGGCGGTGGATAGGTTGAGACAGCGCGCCCAGCGTCTCAAAAAAAATCCTTA
>JBJOLD010000237.1:0-5899 GCA_046045765.1 Pseudomonadota bacterium
CATAGCATCCGAATAAAAATAGCCATCGGCTTTGCCCGCCACGCGCCCCACCACGCCGCGCAGGGAGGGCCCCACGCGGTTGGCATCTACGCTGTGGCACGCCACGCAGCGGCTCTCGAACAAGACTTGCCCGCGTGCCACCGGCTGCGCCGAGGCGCTGCCATGCAACCCGCCACACAACCCAGCGAGCACTGCGAACGGCAACACAGCGGTGCGGACAGATGCGCGCAGGGCCATGGCTGTTACGCGCCGAAGGACAAAGCGCCAGCGGGCAAAGGACGGCCCAGCGCATTGATCAGCAAGGTGTAGTGCATGGTCTCGTCGGCGGCCAAACGGGCGGCCACTTTGGCCAGGTCTTTGCTGCCGAAGGCGGGAATCACACCCAGGTAGGCATTGATCGCACCCAGCTCTAGGCGGGCGGCCAGGTCCAGCACGTCGGTTTGGTTGCGTAGGGTGTCGGCTTTCAGGGCTTTGGCGTAATCGTCCAGCTTCTTTTCCATGACGGGTGTGCCACCGAGCTTTTGGATGGTGGCCATCAACGCGTCGCGGTGGGCTTTGTGGTCGGTCTGAAAACGCACCGCCACGTCCAACACACCCTTTTGCAGCAAACCACTGCCTGCGCCCAATTGGTAGGCGTTGATGGCTTCGTGCTCCAGGCCCAAAGCGACGTTCAAGATGCCCACGTCTTTGGAGGTATCAGCGCCCATGCCTTGGGCCATGGCCTCTTGACCGGCCAACATGGCCACCGCCACAGCAGACAACGTGCCCGTGCGTCCCATGAAGGCACGGCGGGAGCCTGCAGAACCGGTGGTGACGGAAGATGTAAAGAATGTCATGGTCATGTCCTTTATGGTGAATAAAAGTCTTGGTACGCGGAGCGAAAAATCTCGTCCACGCTTTGAATACGCAGCCCGCCCTGCAGCAGATTCAAATTTCCCATTAATTTAGTAAGGTATTGCGCCACTGAATCCACCACCGCCGTCACTGCGTATTCAACACAAGGCCCTGTAATAATGCGGGGCACTTGCAACTTTGGTACCGAGTATGAAACTAGCCTCTAGCCCCGGTGCATATTGCGTAAGCAGCTATTCTTTTAATAGCAACCCTCAGCACGCCATGAACGATTCCTACGTACCAGACACCGGGCCGCAGCCCATAGACAATGAGGGGATGTCTATTGAAAACCATGATGCATTGCTAATCGTTCTGATTGACCGCATTGCCCGCCAAGACGAAGCCGCGTTCAAAGCGCTGTACGACCAATGCGCCACCAAGCTGTATGGCCTGGCGCTGCGGGTGGTCTCCCACCGCGAGCTGGCTGAAGACGTGCTGCAAGAGGCATTCATGACTATCTGGCGCAACGCTGCTGACTACCGTGCGTCCCTCAGCCCGCCCATGGCATGGCTGGGGTTGATTGTGCGCAGCCGGGGCCTGGACTTGCTGCGCCGCCGGGCCGCTGAGCGCACCCATTTAACCGACGAGCTGGACGACACCCTGGCTGACACGCTGGACGCCAACAGCCTCACCCCGCTGGACACCGCCCAGGCCAGCGAACAGGCATGGGCCCTGCACCAGTGCCTGGGCCAGCTAGAGAACAAGCAGCGCGAAGTGGTCAGCCTGGCCTATGTGCGTGACCTGAGCCACAGCGAACTGGCACAGCAACTGCGCCTGCCCCTGGGCACCGTGAAAACCTGGATCCGCCGTGGGTTGGACCAGCTGCGCCTGTGCATGGCGCGCTTTGCATAAGGAGCAAACAGCATGAACCTGATGCAACACCCCGAACTGTTAGACCGCCTGGCCAGCAGCTATGCCCTGGGCACGCTGCGCGGCGGTGCACGCCGCCGCTTTGAAGCCATGGCCCGCGAGCAAGCGCCGGTGCGTGCCGCTGCACTCATCTGGCAAAGCCGCCTGGCCAGCCTGAACGAGCTGCAGCCCCAAGCCCAGCCCAGCAATGCCGTATGGACCCGCATTGACAACCTGGTGCAAGGCGAAAAAACCAGCGCGGCCCAGCAGGCAGTGCGCGAACAAGCGCAAAGCGAGGCACACCAGTCCGCCAAACCACTGGCTGGTATGGCCGCCTGGCTGCGCAGCCTGACCGTGTGGCGCACCGCCAGTGCGGCAGGCGCGTTGGCCACGGTGGTGGCCATAACTGTCGGCTCAGGCATGCGCCAAGAATTGGGCACGGAGATTGCCCGCCTGCAAACCCAGCTGCAAGCCGCACCGCAAATTCAGTACGTGGCGGTGCTGGCCGATGACAAGTCCGCCGCGTCGATGCTGGTCACCTTCGATGCCAAGGCCCAAAAGCTCACGCTGCAGCGCGTGGGCGATTACCACGAAGCCGGCGACAGATCATTGCAACTGTGGGCGCTGCCACCCGCCGGTGGCCCCAAGTCATTGGGCGTGTTGGGGGCAGACAAACTGCTGCGCCTGACTGCGAACGAGACCGCTGTGCGCGAAGTGCCCACGCTGGCCATCAGCCTGGAACCCAAAGGCGGCGTG
The DNA here is from genome assembly GCA_046045765.1 of Pseudomonadota bacterium. Taxonomy (GTDB): domain Bacteria; phylum Pseudomonadota; class Gammaproteobacteria; order Burkholderiales; family Burkholderiaceae_C; genus Allorhodoferax. The sequence continues at coordinate 2,500 of JBJOLD010000237.1, forward strand.
CCCAGCGAAACGGGCCCCACTGGGCCCGTACTCTTCAAAGGTGCTTTGATTCAGAAGATGCTGTGATTAACTGCGCCGCCGGGGCACCACATCGAGTTGCCATGTGACCTTGGCGGGCGCTGTGGTTATGGTCAAGGTCTGCGGGGCTTTGTCCACCAACTGAGAGGCATGCCACACCTTGAGGGTGACCGTGCCTTCGGGCACGTCCTCCAAAATGGCCACCCCGTTGGGGCCCGTTTTCACCGTCCACGCGGAATCGGCCACGTACACCACGCCCCCCATGCGGCTGTGAATAAAACAGCCCAACAGTGCCGCACCCGTGGCACCCGGTTTGTCCAATGTGACTACAGCGGTGCTGGCGGGCTTGCCTTCCACTTTGCCTTCGAGCAGCATGGATTGGCCGTCCGCATTGCCCGCAGTGGCACCTGTCGCGCCCAGGCGCACATGGTGGTTCCAGGGGTCGCTATTGCTAAAACGCACGCGGGCGCCTGCAGCCACCACCGTCAGATAGGGTACAAACTGCTGCTTCTCCTGGTTAATCACAGCGCTGTTAGGCAAGGGCGTTTTGGGCTGCCCCTTTCCCGTAGGCACGGCAATCACCACCGCATCCGGGGTGGGCTTGCCATCGCGATCCAACACCAGCACTTCCAGCGTGCTGGCGTGGGCCAGTCCCATGAACATTAGCAAGGCCAACGGCCCTTTCCATAGAGGGTTGTGCATGGTGTTCACCGGGCAGTGATGACATCGCGGTGCATGGGGGCCAGGCGCGCCAGCAACTGGTTTTGCGTGGCAAACGCAATGCCCTGGCGGTCCATGGCCACCTGCAGCACCTCCACCAGCGCGTTGAACTGGGCTTTGGTGATGTCCATATTGGCGTGCGATGTTTTCATGTCCGCACCCTTGTAAGCGCAAGGCCCGCCGCTCACCATGCAAATCTGGTCGACCAACTGCTCTTGCAGGTAAGAAGACTTGGTGTCTTTGAACTGCACGCCAATGCGGGTGTCCGCTTTGAGGCCGGCGACAAACACGCCCATCAGCGCCTCCAGGCCGGGCTTGGCACCCAGCGCCTGGTACAGCGCATCGCTGGCAACGGCGGGCATAGCTGGGGTGGCCGTGCCCTGGTTTGACATGGTTTGGAGGGGTGCAGTTTGTGCGCGGGATGGCAAGGCGGCAGCGCCCAACAAGGCGGCTAGCGTGGCACCAACGGCAGTACGGGCAAATGCGTGGATGATTTTTTTCATATCAAATCCTGTGAAAAATAGAAATTTAAAACGCCACTTGGGCGGAGAGATAGAAGCCGCTTTGGTTGCGGTTGGCGGTGATGCCGGGCAGCACCCGGCCCAAATCCACGTAGGCCAGGGTCACAGAGGTGTTTTTGTTGGGCGCCCAGGCCACAAAAATGTCTTTCCAGGCGTCTTCTGCCAAGCCGTCGGCCAGACCCGCTGCTTTGCCCAGGGCTTCAAGGTTGTTGGGCTTGAATCGGTATTCGGCACCCACGGCCCAGTGTTTGCTCAGCAGGTAGGCCACTGACACTTCGGACACCCAGCTGGCTTCATTTTTGCCCGGTGATTTGGAGCCAAAGCCCAGCAGCCCGTTTTGGTTGGCGTTGGTATAGCGCAGGGTGCCGTTGACCAGCAAGCTTTGCCCCAAGAACAACTTGGTGGCGCTCACGTACACATCGGTACCGCTGGTTTTGGCACCCAAAAAGTCCAGCACCGGGGTGATGGAGCCCGCCTGCACCGATTTTTGCTCCAAGCCCACCGCAATTTGGGGCATCCAGGTGTCGCTGTCCAGCACGGCATCGCCCGCCACCTTGAGTTTGACGCCCAGCACATCCATCACCACATGCTGGCCCGCTTGTACGCTAAAGCCCAGCCCGTTCAGGGCGGTGGCGGGTGAGGCATCGAAGTCTTGGCGTGCCAAAGACACTTCAAGTCGGTCGTTGAAGCCCACCGTGACCCCGGCGGTGTTCAGGCCATAGTCTTGGGTGGTGGCACGGCTGGCGTGGGCTGAGACACCCCATTCGCCCTCTGTAGCGTTGGTGCCAATCACGGCCCAAGGTGTCAGGCCGCCCCCGGCTGCGCCATCAATGGAGCTGACGCCCCCGGTCAGTAACAGCTTACCGGTGTCAGCCTGGGCCAAGCCGCCGTACAGACCTGCAAAGCCGATAAAAAAGGCAGTGCGAAGTTGAATCATGGGTGTTTCCAATCAAGGTGTGTTGAACATGCAGCCGCGCGCGCAACGCACGGCATGCTATAGATACGCAGCGACGGCGGGATTGGATTCAAATTCAGCCAAAATGGCTTTGCAGTCCCGCATCGGGGGCGTTTGAATTTTCGGAGACACCTTTTTCATGCAACGCAGAACACTCATAAACGCTACACTTTTAATAGCTGCTTACGCCATATCCACGGGCGCTGCAGCCCAATATGGCACTAAAAACGCTGCTATATGGCCAAGCAAGCCACTGCGTATCATCGTGGGTTTTCCCGGTGGCTCATCGCCTGACCTGACGGCCCGCGCGTTTGCCGAGCCCCTGTCCAAAGCGCTGGGCCAACCGGTGATTGTGGAAAACAAGGTGGGCGCCGCCGGCAACATTGCCGCCGACTTTGTTGCCAAGGCCACGGACGACCATACCATCGGGCTGATGATCAACGGCAACATGACGATTGCCAAGCTGCTCAACCCCAAGCTGCCCTATGACCCACTCAAAGACCTGCAGCCCATCAGCCTGATTGGTTATTCACCATTGGTGCTGACTGCGCCCGTGCAATCACCGGCACTGGCCAACAACGCCGGTGCCGCTGACTTTTTAGCCGCCGCGCGCAGTGGTGGCGACAAGTGGAACTACGGAACCCCCGGCGTGGGCACCGTGGGGCATTTGGGCATGGAGCTGTTCAAGGCAAAAACAGGCATCAAGGCGGTACATGTGCCCTACCCCGGCTACCCCCAGGTGGCCACGGCCATGATAGCAGGCGACTTGCAGTTGTCGTTATTGCCCCCGGCCCTGGCCAATGTGCAAATCAAGGCGGGCAAGCTCAAGGCCATTGGCATTACCAGCGGCGTGCGCAGCCCGCTGGTGCCAGAGTTGGCCAGCCTTTCAGAGGCTGGGGTGAAAGATTTCAACTTGGAAATATGGAACGGCGTGGCCGCCCCCAACGGCTTGCCCAAAGCGGCTGCAGCCAAGCTGAGCACGCTGTTCAGCGAGATTGCCCGCACGCCGGAGATGCGACAAAAGCTGTTTCAGCAGGGCTGGACGGTAGCGGGCACCGCCGCCGAGGGCTTGGCCAACCGGGTGAAGTCGGACACGGCGTTGTTGGGCGGCATCATTGCCAGCCAGGGCATCAAGGTCGAATAACGACCCGGCCTATTTCAAGAGCAGCTTGATGTCAGCTACCAG
>JBJOLD010000254.1:0-6071 GCA_046045765.1 Pseudomonadota bacterium
ACTTCACATAAATGCTGTTGCCCGGCTGTAGTTTGTCGCGCTGCGCCATCGCATCTTCCAGGCTGGCAGCTGTAAAACAGCCTTGCAGCCAATCGGTCAACACGGCTTTTTGCCCCGCATCATCGACCCGCAGCAAGTCGGAGAGGCGTGGCAATACGGAAGCTGCCTGCGGCACGGATGCCAAGGGCGGGCTGAAAAAGGACAGTTTGGCTGGGGGCGCATCGCTGGCAAAAGCACGGACCATTTCAAGCCGAGACACTTCCAATGCACCCAAGCGCTCACGCAGTGCGCCTTCCAGCGCGTTTTCCCAGCCCTGTTCGACGTGAATGCGACTCCACAGGCCTTGCAAGTGGTCCAGCCCGTGCTTGGCTAGCCAAGGCTGCAACTTGCCGTCGGTTTTGACCCTTTCTTGCAGCGCTTTCAGCGCGTCCAGGCGGGCCGAAAAATCCGCCTGTCGGGCCGACTCGGTGTTGACCGATTGCTGTTGCGTGCGTCTGGCCTCGTCCAGCTGTGGCACAGTTTCTTGCAATTCATGCAAACGCGCCTCGGCCACTTGCAGGCCTTCTTGAGAGGCTTCGAGCTGCTCTTGCAAACTGGCCAGTTTGGTCTCATCAGGCGCACCCAGCGCATTGCGGTCTGACGCCAAGCGTTCGCTGCGAGTAGTCAATTGGCGCGACTGCTCTTCAATGCCGCGTTGCTCAGCGGCCAGCACCTGAATTTGCTGTTGCACCTGCACCACGTTGCTGCGCTGCATGTTTGCATTGGTTTGGGTGGTGGTAACGGCATCTTCCAGCTCAGGGAGTTGTTGCGATTGCTCTTCTACCTGTGCGGCCAGCAGCTCGGTTTGCTCATCACCCAGCATGGCCAGCTCGGCCAGGCGTTCTATCTCGGCTTGTGCATCGTCTTTGCGGGTGGCCCATTGGCTCACTTGCTCTTTGAGTGTGAGCAAGCGTTGCTCCACGCGTTGGCGGCCTTCCACCACAAAACGAATTTCTGCCTCCAGTCGGCCCACGTCAGTGCTGGCTTCGTACAACAGACCTTGCGCTTGGTTAACCTGATCACCCGCCGCGTAGTGCGCCTGGCGCACTTTTTCCAGTTCGGACTCAATGCTGCGCAGGTCGGCCATGCGGGACTCCAGCGCATTGACCGCCCCCAGGCCTTCTGACTGCACCTTGGCCCGGTCACTTTGGGCTTCGGCACGCTTTAGAAACCATTGCTGGTGCTGCTTTAAAGTGACTTCCGCTTGCAGCGCGTTGTATTTTTGCGCTACCTCGGCCTGCTTTTCCAGCTTGTCGAGGTTGGCATTCAGTTCACGCAAGATGTCGTCCACACGCGTTAAATTTTCGCGGGTGTCTGAAAGGCGGTTTTCGGTTTCGCGGCGGCGCTCTTTGTATTTGGAGACGCCTGCAGCCTCCTCCAGAAACAGACGCAGCTCCTCTGGCTTAGATTCAATGATCCGGCTGATAGTGCCCTGGCCAATGATGGCGTAGGCGCGGGGCCCCAAGCCAGTGCCCAAGAACACGTCTTGCACATCGCGGCGGCGCACCGGCTGGTTGTTGATGAAATAGCTGCTGCCACCATCGCGGGTCAGCACGCGCTTGACTGCAATTTCACCAAACTGGCCCCACTGCCCGCCGGCACGGTGGTCTGCGTTATCAAATACCAGCTCTACGCTAGAGCGGCTCGCAGGTTTGCGGGTGGTGGTGCCGTTAAAAATAACGTCTTGCATGGATTCGCCACGCAATTCGCTGGCCCGGCTCTCGCCCAGCACCCAGCGCACCGCATCCATGATGTTGGACTTGCCGCACCCGTTGGGCCCTACTACCCCGACCAATTGACCAGGCAACAGGAAGTTAGTGGGTTCGGCGAAAGACTTAAAGCCCGATAACTTGATGGAATTGAGACGCACAAAAAAAACAATCTGCCCTAGGCACAAATGGGGCTGGAATTACACAAATATCGTGACAGCGAACACTCTCTCAATGATAACTAGTCAAAATATTTTGGTGATATTGCCCCAATATTTACGCTCTGCCATGGGTGCTTAAATAGTCGGAAACCTCTTTCAGCAACCGGTCCAATTTAGGTCGCAAATCTGCGTAAGCGTTACGCACGTCAGTAGCAGAGTCAGTTTTGCTCATCGACTCAACCTTGAATAGGTCATCACAGAGCTGCGTTGTACAAAAAATAGGCAAAAACCCTTTTAATGGATGCAGCAAGGTGTTCGCTTGGGCAACGTCTCCTTGATCCAGGCTGTCCGCAATGAGTGAGATGTCTTTGGCCAATGTTTCATCCAACATGACTAACATCTCCACCATCGTAGAAGCATCACCAATTTGCGACAAGGCAAGCTGCGTATCCAGGTAAATGGGGGGTGAATCTCCGAGCGGTGACGGCATGGTTACTCCTAATTTTGGCTCAAGTGCATTGTAAGTTGGCACCCCAAACCAAAGTCTGCGGGTTGCTCGGGGATAATCGGGGGTTATGAATCCCAATCTGTCACAGTTGCAAGCGTATCCATTTGAGCGCTTAAGAAAGCTGTTTTCTACCGTTGCACCCAATCCCGCGTACCGTCCCATCAGCCTTGGAATTGGCGAGCCGCGCCACCCCACTCCGGATCTGATTAAAAAAGCCTATTGCAATGCCATCATGGCGCCCGATGGAGGGTTGTCTGTTTACCCGGCCACAGCAGGTGAATTGACGCTGCGCAATGCTATCTCACGATGGATTGATAGACGCTATGGCCTGACAGTAGACGCCGCCACACAAATTCTTCCTGTCAATGGATCCCGGGAAGCCCTGTTTGCTTTTGCCCAAACGGTTCTAAGCCCTGCATCCAATCCTGCTGCGGGTCACGCATTGGTGGTGTGCCCGAACCCGTTCTATCAAATTTACGAAGGCGCAGCCTACCTATCAGGCGCCCAGCCCTACTTTGTAGCGTCAGACCCGAAACGCAATTTCGCCCAAGACTGGGATAGCGTGCCCGCCGAAGTGTGGGCCCGCACCCAGCTGCTGTTCGTCTGCTCGCCGGGCAATCCTGCCGGAGCAGTGATGCCTCTGGAAGAGTGGAAAAAGCTGTTTGACCTGAGCGACCGCCATGGTTTTGTCATTGCCTCCGACGAGTGCTATAGCGAAATTTACTTCCGCGAAGAGGCCCCGTTGGGGGGGCTAGAGGCAGCCGCCAAATTAGGTCGCGCAGATTTTAAAAATCTGCTGATTTTTACCAGCCTCTCCAAACGCAGCAATGTTCCGGGCATGCGCAGCGGGTTTTGTGCTGGGGATGCGGCGTTGGTAAAGCAATTTTTGCTGTACCGCACCTACCATGGCAGCGCCATGAGTACCGTGGTGCAGGCTGCCAGCGTAGCTGCCTGGAATGATGAACAGCACGTAGTGGACAACCGGGCCAAGTACCGGGCCAAATTCGCCCAAGTCACCCCCATCCTGAGCGCGGTAATAGATGTGGCCTTGCCCGATGCGGGGTTCTATTTGTGGGCAGCCGTGCAAGGCAGCGATGTTGATTTCGCCCGCGACTTGCTGGCTCTTTACAATGTGACGGTGTTGCCAGGGAGCTACTTGGCACGAGACGTCGAGGGCCACAACCCTGGCGCAGGACGCATCCGCATGGCATTGGTGGCCGAAACCGCCGAATGTGTCGAAGCCGCCCAACGTATTGCCCAGTTTGTTCAATCCCGAGTTTGATAACCAGAAAAGACCCCTATGAGCCAACAACTCCAACAAGTCATTGAAGCCGCGTGGGAAGACCGCGCCAATATCTCCATCGCCTCCGCATCGGCCGAAGTCCGCGATGCCGTGGAGCACGTTTTGAATGAACTCGACGCCGGCCGCCTGCGCGTGGCCACGCGTGAAGCCGTCGGCCAGTGGACCACCCACCAGTGGATCAAAAAAGCTGTGCTGTTGAGTTTTCGTCTGAAAGACAACGCCATCATTCAAAGCGGAGACCTGGGCTTTTACGACAAGGTCTCCACCAAATTTACAGGTATGTCGGAGGCTGCACTCAAGGCCACTGGTGTTCGCGTAGTGCCACCGGCTGTGGCGCGCCGCGGCAGCTTCCAGGGCAAGGGAGTGGTATTGATGCCGTCGTATTGCAATATTGGCTCCTATGTGGACGAGGGCTCTATGGTCGATGCTTGGGCCACTGTTGGTTCTTGTGCACAGATCGGCAAAAACGTGCACCTGAGCGGCGGTGTTGGCATTGGCGGAGTGCTAGAACCCATGCAAGCCGGCCCCACCATCATTGAAGACAACTGCTTTATCGGCGCACGGTCAGAGGTGGTAGAAGGTGTGATCGTGGAAGAAAATTCGGTTATTTCTATGGGCGTGTACATCGGCCAAAGCACCAAAATTTATGACCGCGCAACCGGTACCGTGACCTACGGTCGCATTCCATCTGGTTCTGTTGTGGTGTCTGGCAATCTGCCTTCTGCCGATGGCAAGTACAGCTTGTATTGCGCCGTGATCGTCAAACGCGTAGATGCCCAAACTCGGGCAAAAACCGCGCTAAACGACCTGCTGCGCGATTAAGCCGGAACCAAAGTCAACGCCATGGCAACTACACCCTCTGCGAACAGCGGAACAATGGAGCGCATTCTTCGCTTGATGTCGGAAAAAAAGGCTTCGGACGTGTATTTGTCGGCGTTTTCTCCGGCATTGATCAAAATCAACGGGCAATGTGTGGCTATCAATGCACAGCTATTGCCGGCCGATGCACCCAAAAACCTGCTGGCGGAGGTACTACCCGCTGACTGCATTGCCGAGCTTGAGTCTGAAGGTGAGCTCAACATAGGATTTCCCATTCCTGGTGTAGGCCGCTTTCGGGTAAGCGCCATGCGCCAACGTGGCACTTATGCTGCGGTGATACGCTTTATCGCTGTAGAAGTGCCTTCGTTGTCCAGTCTGTTGGTCCCCATGATGCTTGGCGACCTCATCATGGAAAAACGCGGTTTGATTTTGATGGTGGGTGCCACAGGTGCGGGAAAAAGCACCACGATGGCCGCCATGCTGGATCATCGCAACGAATACCAGGCGGGCCACATTCTCACCATCGAGGATCCTATCGAATTTTTGTTTAAGAACAAAAAATCTGTGGTGAATCAGCGCGAAATTGGCACGGACACCAAGTCGTTGCAAGTAGCTCTGAAAAATGCACTTCGCCAAGCGCCTGATGTGATCATGATTGGTGAGATTCGCGACAGAGAGACGATGTCGGCTGCACTTGCGTACGCACAGTCGGGGCATTTGTGTCTCGCTACCATGCACGCCAACAACAGCTACCAAGCGCTCAACCGTATTTTGAGCTTTTACCCTGTCGAAGTTCGCCCCACCATGCTCGACGATTTAGCCACATCGCTTAAGGCCGTGGTGTCGCAGCGTTTGCTGCGCAGCACCACTGGTGCCCGTATTCCGGCGGTTGAAGTACTTGTCAACACCAAATTGGTTGAAGACATGATCTCTACTGGCGACTTTTCTGGCATACAAGATGCCATGGAAAAATCCATGGCAGAAGGATCGCAGACGTTTGAGCAGGATATCGCGCGCCTCGTGCTCGGCGGTTTGGTCGATCGTAAAGAAGGCCTTGCCTATGCAGATTCACCCACCAACCTCATGTGGCGCCTACAAAACGATTTCACAAAAGTACACGCTGCCGCCGTGGCACAAGAAGAGGATGAGCATGCCTCATTTACCGAAATAACCTTGGATGTGAAGCACTGATGTCTGAAACGCTGTATCTGGCGGAGCAATTGATTGCTCGCGCCTCCGTCACGCCACTGGACGGAGGGTGTCAATCACTCATTGCAGAGCGCTTAAGCGCCATAGGGTTTGCGTGCGAAACTCTGATCAGTGGCCCAGACACTTTTTCCGTCACCAATATATGGGCAAAAAGACTGGGGACCCCCGTCGAAATTGCGCAATCAGCTAGTAATTCAATAGCAAAAAGCCAACCACTTAAAACGCTTGTGTTTGCAGGGCACACCGACGTAGTACCAACTGGGCCGCTCGCTGAATGGCTATCACCGCCGTTTACCCCCAGTTACCGGGATGGCCGGCTGTAT
>JBJOLD010000255.1:0-6624 GCA_046045765.1 Pseudomonadota bacterium
ACATCCAACTCCGCGCACCAGCGGTCACGGGTTACCTTGGCCAGAATAGAAGCTGCAGAAATGGCGGGCACGGTGGCGTCGCCTTTCACAATAGCCTCTGCCAGCACGTCCAGCACCGGCAGGCGGTTGCCATCGACCAGCACTTTGGCTGGTTTTAGGCGCAGACCTTCGACCGCGCGGCGCATAGCAAGCAGAGTAGCCTGCAAGATGTTGATCTGGTCAATTTCTTCAACGCTGGCCTGCGCAACAGAGCAGCACAGCGCCTTGGCACGGATTTCGTCATACAGTTTTTCGCGCTGTTTGGCGCTGAGTTTTTTGGAGTCGGCCAAGCCTTTGATGGGGTTGAGGTCGTCCAATATGACTGCGGCGGCCACCACGGGGCCCGCCAACGGACCGCGCCCTGCTTCGTCTACACCGGCCACTAAGCCGCGCAAGTCCCATACAAAGGCGACTTGATGGCTGGGGGCTTCAGCCTTGGAGGACTTTTTGGATCGCATCGGTTGCCAGGGTTGCTGTGTCGCGCTGCAGCGCGTGGTGCAGTGCAGTGAATCGGGTGTGTAGAGCCGCTATTTTCTCAGGATTTGTGGTCCGAGCGTCCAGCCAGACCAGCATTTCACGGGCCAATGCGTCGGGAGTGGCTGCGTCTTGCAGCAACTCGGGAACCACAAACTCGCCGCTCAAAATGTTGGGCAAACCCACCCACGGCTGCAGACGCTTACGCCGCATGAGCTGCCATGAAAGCCACCCCATGTGGTAGCCGATGACCATGGGGCGTTTGAACAGCGCAGCTTCCAACGTAGCGGTACCGCTAGCAATCAATGTGGCGTCGCACGCGGCCAGCGCGGTGTGCGACTGCCCTGCAAGTATCTGTAAATGGGCTGCCATGCCGCTTTCCAGGGCAATGGTTTCTATTTGTGCTCTGAGAAGAGGCACCGCAGGTACTATAAATTTGATAGCTGGCTGCGCAATCTGCATATGCGCTGCAGCCCTAAAGAACCTTAAAGCTAGGTGTTTTATTTCACCCAAACGGCTTCCAGGAAGAATTGCCACAACCGTGTCGGTATCTAACAAACCCAACGCAGCGCGGGCGGTTGCGCGGTCAGATTTCATGGGGATAACGTTGGCAATCGGGTGGCCCACATACGTGGCATTGATGCCGTGGCTCTGCAGTAGCGCTGCCTCAAACGGAAAAATACACAGCACGTGGTCGGCACTGCGATGAATTTTGACCAAGCGCTCGGCACGCCATGCCCAAACGGAGGGCGACACAAAGTGCACGGTCTTGATGCCTGCTGCCTTGAGGTCTGCCTCCAGATCCAAATTGAAATCAGGTGCATCTACGCCAATGAACACATCGGGGCGCTGAATCAGCAAACGCTTTTTCAGCAACTTGCGTATGCCCACAATCTCGCGGTAGCGGCGTAGCAGTTCCCAGCTAAAACCGTGTACTGACAGCATGTGGTGCGGCCACCAGGCCTCAAAACCATGCCGCTCCATTTGTGGTCCACCGATACCATGGCTTTCCAACTGTGGCCAGCGCTTCTGCATGCCGCCAAGCAACAACCCTGCCAGCAGATCGCCAGACGCTTCACCAGCCACCATGGCAACTGTGGGGCTGTTATTGCCATCTAACAAGACTAAATTAGACGCAGTTGCCATGGGCTCATGCACTAACGAACAATGCCGCGCTGCGCAGATGTACCACTTAAGAATGACAGCATCATGGCCACGTCGGGTGCAGTCTCTGCCTGCATTGCGGGCATATCTGCAATCCGAGCCTTGGCTTGGTCCAGTGTCAGGTCATCCCGGTAGAGGGCTTTGTACATGGCCTTAACGCCAGAAATACGCTCTGGCGTCCAGCCGCGCCGGCGCAGTCCTTCGAAGTTCATCGAGCGTGCGGCGGCGGGTTGACCTTGGCACATGACAAACGGCGGCAAATCAGCAAAAAGCAACGAGCACATCGCTGTCATGCTATGAGCACCCAGTCGCACAAACTGATGCACCACAGTAAATCCGCCCAAAATCACCCAATCGTCCACATGCACATGGCCTGCCAGTTGCGAGTTATTGGCGAAAATGGTGTGGTTGCCCACCTGGCAATCGTGCGCCAAGTGCACATAGGCCATCACCCAGTTGTCGTCGCCAATGCGAGTTACGCCGATATCGCCAGGTGAGCCTATGTTGAAAGTACAAAACTCGCGGATGGTATTGCGATCTCCCAGGACCAGTTCGCAGGGTTCGCCCGCATATTTTTTGTCCTGAGGGATTGCACCCAAAGAATTAAACTGGAAAATTCTGTTGTCGCGGCCAATGGTGGTGTGACCTTCAATAACGCAGTGCGGGCCTACTGTGGTGCCCGCGTCAATACGCACATTCGGTCCGATAACGGTATAGGGGCCAATGGTGACCGAACTGTCAATTTCCGCTTTAGGGTCGACAACGGCAGTAGGATGAATCGCCGACACAGCGACCACTTTAGGCAATGTTGCGCATCGCGCAAGTGAGCTCGGCTTCCACCGCCAATTCTGTGCCCACCATGGCAAAGGCCTTGAACTTAAAAATGCCTGCTTTCATACGCACCATTTCAACATTCAAAATGAGCTGATCACCCGGTTCTACAGGGCGCTTGAACCGAGCACCGTCGATGCCCGCGAAGTAATACACCATATTGTCGCTAGGCGATGTGCCCAGGGCATCAAAAGCCAGCAAGGCCGCCGCCTGAGCCAAAGCCTCCAACATCAACACGCCCGGCATTACGGGACGGTGCGGGAAGTGACCTTGGAAAAAAGGTTCGTTCATGGTGACGTTTTTCAGCGCCTTAATGGTCTTACCCTTATCAATTTCTAGCACACGATCTACCAACAGAAAAGGATAACGGTGAGGCAATTGTTTGAGAATTTGGTGAATATCCATCATTTTTTTAGCTCTTTTTCTAAAGTTTTAATACGGTCGCGCAGGCTGTGCAGTTGCTTCAGCGTTGCTGCATTGCGCTCCCACGATGCGTTCTCGTCAATCGGGAACATGCCGGTGTAGGTGCCGGGCTTCAAAATCGATTTGCTGACAACAGTAGCAGCGGATATGTGCACGTTATCGCCCAAACTGAGGTGTCCAAGCACAATGGCGCCACCACCAATCGTGCAATTTGCGCCAATGTTGGCACTGCCAGCAACACCAACACAACCAGCCATAGCGGTATTGCGCCCCACCACAACGTTGTGTCCAATTTGAATTAGGTTGTCGAGCTTTACGCCGTCTTCAATCACCGTGTCTTGCAAAGCACCTCGGTCGATACACGTGTTGGCACCAATTTCCACATCGTTGCCAATGCACACCGCACCTAACTGCTCAATTTTTTCCCAACCATCAGCTCGGGGCGCAAAGCCAAAACCATCAGCACCAATAACCACACCAGGATGAATAATGCAGCGTTCACCGACGCTGCAACCTTCGCCCAACGTGACACGCGACTTCAATACCGTATAGGCACCAACGTGTGCGCCGGCCTCAACGACACAAAGTGCTCCGATGGATGCAGTAGGGTGCACAAAAGCTGTGTCATCAACAACTGCACTCGAATGAACCGTAGGCCTTTGAGCACCGCGCTGCCTCAGCCGCCAAAGCTGCGTCAGTTTTGCGAAATACAAATAGGGTTGCGTGGACACAATGCAGGGGCCACGACGCTGGGCGATTGCCTGCATGGCTGGGCCCACGATCACGCAAGCTGCGTTAGACAACTGTAATTGCTGCTGATATTTAGGATTGCTCAGAAAAGCAATTTGATTTGGTCCAGCCATCTCAAGAGACGCAATACCGGCAATAAGCACATCGCGTGCTCCCAACAGCTCGCCGCCCAATGCTTCCACTATCTCGCCCAACGCAAGCGTCATACCCTGCACCCGAGCGACCTGCGATTACTTACCGGTGGCGTTGAGAATTTTCAACACTTTTTCTGTAATGTCGTGCTTTCCGTTGGTGTAAACCGCTTCTTGAATAACCAAATCGTATTTATCTGCGTCAGCAACTTGCTTAACAGCCTTGTTGGCCTTGTCTAGGACCTGTTGCAACTCCTCATTACGACGACCATTCAGGTCTTCCTGAAACTCGCGCTGCTTGCGCTGGAAATCGCGATTGAGCTCAGCAAACTCCTTTTGCTTGGCCACGCGTTGACTTTCAGTCATGGTAGGGGCATCGCGTTCAAACTTCTCGCTGAACGACTTGAGGGAGGCTTGGGAATCAGTTAGGTCTTTTTGACGCTTTGAAAACTCTTGCTCGAGCTTGGTTTGTGAAACTTTAGCTGGACTGGACTCTGTCGTGATGCGCTGGGTATTTACATACCCAATTTTCGATTCTTGCGCTGAAGCACCAATGACAGATGCTGCAAGTACCAGGCCGATGCACCAGCTTGTATTTAAAGTTCTCATTAGAAAGTCGTCCCGATCTGAAATTGGAGAGTCTGCATTTTATCGCCATCAAATTTACTAACGGGCTTTGCAAATGCCAAACGCAACGGCCCCACGGGCGAAATCCAGCTAATACCCACGCCAACGGAGCTTCGCATGTCACTCAACTGAATGGACTCATCAGCACCATAGATGCTGCCTGCATCAAAAAATCCGTACATCCGCAACGTCCGGTCATTGCCGCCACCCGGTAGCGGCGACAACACTTCTGCATTAAACGTTATTTTTTTGGACCCGCCTGTCGCAACCAACCCCGCAGCACGTTGAGCACCTGTCGTAAGACTCCCCTGCTCGAATCCACGAACAGAACCCAATCCACCAGAGTAGTAATTCTTAAACACGGGGTAAGGCAAATCAGAGGTACCTGCCCCCATTGCCAACTCCGCGTTGAAGGCGGCAGTCACCTTCTTGGAAATTGGATAAAACTGTTGAAACTGCCCTGTACCCCGAACATAACGCATATCACCCGCAACACTCCACTCAGCAGAGGCACGCATTACACGTCCAGAACTCGGCACCAACGCGCTGTCACGGGTGTCTCGCCCCCAGCCCACAGTAAGCGGCACCGCATTGCTGGAATAACCGAATTGTTTGGCGAAGTCCGCATAGACCGTTGGCAACAGTGTACCGGGCACGATCGTAGTGCGATCTACGCCCCCGCCCACATAGATGGTGTCAGTATCTGTGAATGGAATACCGAACCGCATGCTTGCGCCAGACGTTTCGATAGCATAACTATCAACATCGGTGTAAGGACGCGTAGTCCGTTGATACACGTCAATGGTTCTGGATACACCATCTTCAGTAAAATAGGGATTGGTTGTGTTGAACGCTACAGTACGGTTGTATTTACTGGTATTGAGCTCAATACCAAGCGAACTACCGGAACCAAAAGCGTTTTCTTGCTTGAAGCCAAATGTTAAGCCTAGCCCCTCACTACTGGAAATGCCTGCTCCTACGCTGATACTGCCAGTGGGCTTTTCCAGTACGTTAATTGTCAAATCAACTTGATCTGGTGAACCTGGTACCTCCTGGGTTTCCATTGAAACCTCTTTGAAAAACCCTAAGCGATCAACACGATTTCGAGACTGTCGAATTTTCTCACCATCGTACCAAGCGGCTTCCAGTTGTCGAAACTCCCGGCGGATAACCTCATCACGCGTTCTGTCATTTCCAGCCACATTTATGCGACGCACATAAGCCCTCCGCGATGGCTCAGCAAGCAACGTAATCTCTACGCGATTGGTTGTCCGGTCAATATCTGTGCGCGCTTCAGCCCGAGCAAACGCAAAACCAAAGTTACCAAAATAGTCAGAAAAAGCTTTAGTGGTCTGAGCTACCTGTTCAGCGTTATAGGGTTCCCCAGCCTTGATTTGAATAAGTGAGCGGAACTCATCATCCTTATCAAGGTAATTGCCGGCCAGCTTTACCTTCGATACTACAAAGCGTTCGCCTTCAGTAACGTTGATGGTGATGCCAATGCTTTGCTTGTCTGGAGAAATAGACACTTGGGTAGAGTCGACTTTGAACTCCAAATAGCCACGTGTTAGATAGAAAGAGCGCAACGTTTCAATATCGGCATTGAGTTTTGTTTTGGCGTACTGATTGGACTTGGTGTACCAGCTCAACCAACTACCGGTGTCTTGATCAAATAACCCCAAGAGCGACTCATCAGTAAATGCCTTGTTTCCGACGATACGAATATCTTTGATTTTGGCTGTATCGCCTTCCATTACAGAAAAACTCAAATTAACTCGGTTTCGCTCTATAGGTGTAATAGTAGTAATCACTTCAGTAGCATACATACTGCGGTTAATGTACTGGCGCTTGAGTTCTTGCTCAGCGCGATCCACCAAAGCCTTATCAAAGGGGCGTCCGTCAACCAATCCGATATCTCGTAGAGCCTTTTTTAAAACGTCCTTATCAAATTCTTTGGTACCAGAAAATTCGATATCTGCGATATTGGGGCGCTCTTCAACAATCACAACCAAAATGCCTTCACTAGCCTCAATACGAATATCTTTAAATAATCCCAAAGCGAATAATGACCGAATCGAAGCCGCTGCTTTATCGTCACTATAAGTGTCACCTACTTTGACTGGTAGTGTGGCAAATACGGTTCCGGCTTCAACGCGCTGCAAACCTTCGACACGAATATCTCGAA
>JBJOLD010000291.1:0-8641 GCA_046045765.1 Pseudomonadota bacterium
GACATTAAACCTGCCAATATTTTCATCACCGATGACAATAAATCGGTATTAATAGATTTCGGCGCAGCGCGCGAGGTACTGAGTAAAGAGGGTAATTTCATTCGTCCGATGTACACCCCGGGATTTGCCGCACCAGAGATGTATCGCCGCGATGCGTCCATGGGCCCTTGGACTGATATTTATGCCATTGGGGCCTGTATTTACGCCTGTATGCAAGGGTTCCCGCCGAACGAAGCGCCGCAGCGAGTTGAGAAAGATCGTATTGCAATTGCACTGGGCCGCCTGCGTGGAGTGTATTCTGACAATTTGATCGAAGTGGTGGAGTGGTGTATGTCTCTAGATCCGTTGTCCAGGCCCCAATCAGTATTTGCGCTGCAAAAAGAATTGAGCCGCGAAGGTGAACGCAAATACACCAAATTGAGTGTTGCTGAAAAAGTGCGCATGCAATTTGACACTATGGTTGGGGAGACCAAAAAATCTCCTCAAAACGTGATTATCCCGGGCTTTAAACCTAAATGAAGTTTTCTGTTTTCCAAATCAGCCGTAAAGGCGGCCGAGATAAAAATGAAGACCGAATGGGCTATTGCTACACAAAAAGCTCCGGTCTATTTTTGCTCGCCGATGGCATGGGCGGACACCCCGAGGGCGAAGTTGCAGCGCAAATTGCTCTGCAAACCATTTCGGCGCTTTTTCAGCGGGAAGCAGTGCCGGAAATTGAAGATGTCAAAGTCTTTTTTACCCGCGCGGTTATGGCTGCCCACCACCAAATACTACGATATTCTATGGAGCGCGGTTTGGATGATACACCGCGGACCACATTAGTAGCGGCAATTGTGCAAAACGGAGTTGCTTACTGGGTGCATTGCGGTGATTCTCGCCTGTATTTTGTGCGGGACGGCGAGTTACTTGCTCGCACTCGCGACCATTCTTATTTGGAACAACGCCAAGACCCTGCTCGGCAAGCGGCACTGCCTGCTGGTTTCAATCGTAACGTGCTATTTACTTGCTTAGGTTCCCCATCGAAGCCGGAGTATGACCAAACTGGGCCGGTGTCGTTGCAGCATGGCGACAAAATCATGTTGTGCTCAGACGGGTTGTGGGGTACTTTGGAGGACAGCGAGATCGTTTACCAACTCAGCCAACAGCCAGTGGCGCAGGCTGCGCCTGACTTGGTTGAACGTGCCTTGCTCAAGGCCGGAGAGCGTAGTGACAATGTGACACTGGTTGCCATGGAGTGGGAAACGCCCAACTTATTCGAGTCCACTCGCGGACAAATAAGTACAGACAGTATTGACGACGGTGTCTTCGCGTCCACCGTGCAGGCCGGTGCTTGGGACACCGATGCAGACGATCTGGATGACGCTGCCATTGAGCGCTCCATTGCCGAAATCAATGAGGCCATTCGACGCTCGGCAGCCCGCAAACCCTAAAACCTATGACTGACTTTGTTCGTAGCGGTGCGCGCGCCGCAGACCAACTGCGCCCGGTGCGCATTACCCGTGGCTTTACAGTGCATGCCGAAGGCTCTGTGTTGATTGAGTTTGGTGGCACCAAGGTGCTGTGTACGGCCTCGGTACAAGAGAAAGTGCCACCACACAAAAAAGGCAGCGGTGAAGGCTGGGTGACAGCCGAATACGGCATGCTGCCGCGCGCCACTCACACCCGTAGCGACCGCGAAGCTGCCAAAGGCAAGCAAACCGGTCGCACCCAAGAGATTCAGCGTCTGATTGGCCGCTCCATGCGCGCGGTGTTTGACCTGAAGAAGTTAGGCGAACGCACCATTGTGCTGGACTGCGATGTATTGCAAGCCGACGGCGGTACGCGCACTGCGGCCATTACCGGCGCGTTTGTGGCCGCGCAAGAAGCGGTCAATGGCTTACTGGCTGCAGGCAAGATTGCCGAGACGCCCGTCATTGCCCAAGTGGCGGCTATTTCGGTCGGGATCGTGCAAGGCACTCCGTTGCTCGATCTGGAATACACCGAAGACTCGGCCTGCGACACCGATATGAATGTGGTGATGACCGGGGCTGGCCACTTTGTGGAAGTGCAGGGCACCGCAGAGGGCGCAGCATTTACCCGCGCCGAGATGGATGTGCTGCTCAGTTTGGCCGAAAAAGGCATTGGCGAGTTGATGAACTTGCAGCGTTAGTCGCTATAAAAATAGTAGCTGCTTACGCACTGTCCACGGGGTTTGAAGCCCGATTTAATATGAAAATTGTGTTGGCATCGAACAATAAGGGCAAGCTTGCAGAACTGCAGGCGTTGTTCACTCCTTTAGGCTGTACGCTGATCGCCCAAAGCGATTTGGGTGTGCCTGAGTCGCCCGAACCCTACAAGACCTTTGTGGAAAACGCCCTCGCCAAGGCGCGCAATGCGGCGCAGCACACGGGCTTGCCCGCGCTCGCGGATGACGCGGGGCTATGTGTGGATGCGTTTGGCGGCTTGCCCGGTGTGGACACCGCCTACTACGCCACCCAATTCGGCTACCCCAAGGGGGACAACAACAACGTCAAAGCCCTGCTGGAGCAAATGCAGGGCCTCGCCAACCGCCGCGCCGCGTTGGTCAGCACGCTTGTAGCAGTGCGCTCGGTGCAAGACCCCGAGCCGCTGATTGCCATGGGCCGTGCAGACGGACAAATCACCCTGCAGCCCATCGGCAGCAATGGCTTTGGGTTTGATCCGGTGATGTGGATTCCCGAATTCGGCAAAACCTTTGCCGAACTGTCCACCGAAGTCAAAAACGCCAATAGCCATCGTGGCCGAGCGGCTAAGTCAATGGTCGCGCAGATCCGCGAACGATGGCTGGTGGGCGCTTAGCCCAAGTGCAATCCGTGGCCACTATTCCAGTGATTCCCGTGTTCCCGCATGCTGAAGCGGCGGTGCAGCACGACGTGCAGCACTACATGCGCCCTGGCACATTGCAGTTGGCGGCGCTGCCGCCGCTGTCGCTGTACATCCACTTACCGTGGTGTCTGAAAAAGTGCCCTTACTGCGACTTCAATTCGCATGAAATGCGCGAGGGTGGCTTGCCCGAGCAGCGCTATGTGGACGCTGTGGTGGCCGACCTGGAACAGGCGCTGCCGCTGATCTGGGGTCGCACCATCCACAGTATTTTTATCGGTGGCGGCACGCCCAGCCTGTTTGCGCCAGCCACCATCGACCGCATGCTGGGCGACATACGCGCCCGTGTGCGGCTGGAGGCCGATTGCGAAATTACCATGGAGGCCAACCCCGGCACGTTTGAGAAAGACCGTTTTCGGGCCTACCGTAAAGCGGGTGTGACGCGCTTGTCGATTGGCGTACAGAGCTTTAACGACTACCACCTCAAGGCGCTGGGCCGCGTACATGACCGGGCGCAAGCGCTGGCTGCGGTGGAAGAGGCCGCGCAGTCGTTTGACACCTTCAACCTGGACATGATGTACGCCTTGCCGGGCCAGACCATGGACCAGGTGGGCGAGGACATGCGCACCGCCTTGCAGTTTGCGCCGCCCCACGTCTCGATTTACCACCTGACGATTGAGCCGAACACCTACTTTGCCAAGTTTCCGCCCGTGATCCCGGAGGAAGACACCGCCTACGACATGCTTGATCACATCACTGAAATCACCGGTGCCGCCGGGCTGGATCGGTATGAGGTGTCGGCTTACGCCCGCCAAGGGCACCGCTGTTTTCACAACCTGAACTACTGGCAGTTTGGCGACTATTTGGGGTTGGGTGCGGGAGCGCATGGCAAGCTCAGCTTTGCTCACCGCATAGTGCGGCAGGTGCGTTTTCGTGAGCCCTATTTGTACATGAATCGAGCGCTGGCGGGCAACGCGCTGGCACAGTCAGAGGAAGTGCCGCGCGCTGAATTGCCTTTTGAGTTTATGCTCAACGCCCTGCGGTTGCGCCACGGCTTTGGTTTACGCGAATTTACCGAACGTACTGGCTTATCCATTACATCCATTGCGAGTGCGCTCGAAGCCGCCCAGACCAAGGGTCTGATCGAACGTGACTTTGCGCGCGTACGGCCTACTCAGCGTGGCTTTGATTTTTTGAGTGACTTGCAGGCCATTTTTTTGTCCAACGACAGTTAGTTGCTGACCTACTTACAAAAACATGGATTCACGTCTTAGGCGTATGACAGAGCAGCGGCTAACTTCGCTGAACTACCCGGTCAGACCGTTTGCTCTGTTTACATACACACCCGCTGGTATCGCGCGGGTTATCTGTTTTGAGCGTGATTGATATGTTCTTGATATAAAACGCTCAATTTAGCTCGGCACAATAGTTTTCTCAGCTTTGAAAAATAGACGGTAACAGGTTGTATCAGGGTTCAAACGTCACTTGGTAAGAATAGTTCCCAGGGGGAAGGGCGTCAAAAATAACGGCCACCCGATAAGCATCTAAACGCAGTATCGTGGGTTTTACTCCCGTTGTTTTAGTCGAATGTACTCTGGCAGTAGCGCCTTTTTGAGGCAACATTACCAGTACGGTGCCGCCCCGTACGGGACTTTTTCCAACCACAGAAACATCAAACTCCAATCGTTTCCCGGTAAATCGAGAAGCCACGCGCAAACGCTCACGTTGGCGCCACCAATCAGCTACTTGTCCGGTGGAGGCTGACCAGAAGACATTTCGATTCTGCTTAAGGTAGAGTAGGTGTGCGGGTAAAGCCTTATACAGGGCGCTATCCGTCCCAAAGTTTTGGCTATGCACACTCAATAAACTCAACCCACCGTTCTCCAAAACCAGTGCAGCGTCATTCGACATTGCTTTGGAAAGTTGGTCTATGGGCAGTTTTTCCCAATACAGATTGATGTCATCTCGCTGGGTGCGTGGCAAAACCACAATATCCTCTTCAAGCTCAACACCATCGAGTTGCGCCATTTTGGGTAGGCGACCCTCGCTGCGATTTGGGTCAGCCACGTGGTAGCGTACCCCATAGTGTTGCAGCAGTTTTTCAGTGGTAGCGTCATACCCCTCAACAGGAGCCCTGAAGCCCGTGATGGCGGTGGTATCAGATAGCACCGATCGCATCTCCGCAAACATGTTTTTAATGCGTTGCTCTTGCATGGCAACCGTTTGGTCTTTGAACCCGATGTGAATGTCCCCGTGGAAACCGATTTCGTGTTTGTGCTCAAGCTGGGTAAGGACAGTAGGGAATTTTTTGCCTACGGATGTTAGTGCAAAAAAAGTCGTGGGGTAGTCGATGGCATCCATCATTGACGCTAGGTTAGCAGCGTTACCAAATCCTTCTTCTGTGTCCATTTCAATGACGCTTGCGGCTAGCTTGCCGTTTGGCCAGGCTGCACGTATGACTGTTGGTTCTCGCCGCAACCACGCTAACACATCGTCAAACAGCGAATAAGCCATTACCGGGTGAGAAGCCCAGGCAGTCTCGGCAAAAGCGAATACTACCGTCCGGCCGGACGAGGATGTGGTTTCTGAGTAAACAATTGCACCCTCTTCGCGCCGGTCCTCAGCGGGTATCCGTGCCCAGTTGAGGAATCGTGCTGCCGTGGCTTCGCCCTGCAAACGCAAAAATGACTCCGACGTACGCGACACAAACATGCGCTGACCTGCTGGCAAAGAGTGTGCAACGGGCGACTCGCCATTGATAATTAGGTGGTTAGCGTCGGAGTCTATAGCCAGTTCGCCAACGACCTTGGCCCCTAACTGTTCGGCAAACCCCCAACCTGCCCACTCCCCTTTGGCCGTGCGTGTGCCCGTAGCCCATGTGCTGAGCACGCTACCTCCGCGAGCGCGGAAGGCAAGAATTTCCGATTTCTCATCCGAACTAAGCGCCACGGCTGAAGGTACTATCAAAACCCCCTCATCGAGTCGTTTGAGTTGCTCTGGGTCAGTAATTTCCTTGAATCGTAATTTGCGATCGGCGAAGTAGTCTCGCCATGGCACGAGTAAGACATCGTAGTTACCACCAATTGATGCCAAAAAGGTTTTGGTGTTTGGAGAGGCATAAAGCATCACCTGATTACTTGAACCGGCTACATACGTAAGGAGTCCGTTGGTACCCATGGTCGGAACTCGCCAGCCCAGGGACTGCATAACCACCAAGTAAATCACGATAGGTAGTGCGACGCCAGTAACAATATATAGGTGCAAATACGTCCCAAAGCGCCGTAAAAAACCTCTGCTTTGTTCGGATTTATCGGAGACTTTGTTTTCCATGGGTTGCCAGATAAAGGTGTTTGCAATGCTCATTGCGTATCTGCCCCCGCCTCGGGCGAGGTCACCGACGACGGCACATATCGTTTCAGGAAAATGGGCTCGCTTGGACCGGTGTCGTTCAGCGTCTCGTCCGCCTTTTTCTTAGATGGTTTGCGTTTGTCACGAAGTTTGAATGCCACATAAGCCCCCACACCCACCACCATCGTTCCGATAGTGGTGACTAAGATAACTGTGGCCAAAATAGAAACGAGATCCATGTCAGAGTTTTCCTTCGCGCTCTAGTTTGCCCCATGTCATGGTATTGCCTCGCCATTCTTCGATCGTGGCAAATACTTTGGCAATGTCGATGATGTTAATGTAGAACAGTCTGAACATGATTGCGTATATCACCAGTGACGGCTCCTCTTCTTCAATGATCACGCAATATGCTGCAGCAACAATGTCTAACACGGTAAGCTGGAGCCACCAGTAAAAAAGCAATGTCGCAAGGCCATACTGCAAGCCAACGTACACAAAAAACACGTTCCCTAATACGGTAGAGAAAGGCCAAAGAATGCCTTCAAACAACATGTACCATAGTATGTAGAAATTGATGCCTGCCTTACGTGGTTGCCACATAGCCTCGCTGTGTTTGCGTGTAGCCTGCAAAATGCCGCGAGTCCAGCGGTAACGCTGCTTCAAGAGGTCTAGCAAGCGACTTGGTGTTTCTACCCAGGCAATGGCCGTCGGCTCGTATGCAATATGCCAACCTCGCATCAGGATTTTTAGCGTTAAGTCGCAGTCTTCTGCGAACGTATCGTGGTCGTATCCCCCGACTTGCTGTAATACGCTCTTTCTAAACATCCCTAGAGGGCCGGGAATGATGTTGACCACCCGCATAAAACTTTGCGCTTTGCGTGCCATGGCGAGACCCTCGACATACTCTAGCGCTTGAATATTGCTCCATATATTCTCGCGATTGAGCACCTTGACGTTGCCCGCCACCGCGCCCACTCTAGGATTCTCAAAGTGTCTGATACACACACGTAAAGTATTACTTGTTAACTTGGAATCGCCATCCATATTCAAAATAAACTCACCGCGAGCCACGGTCATGCCGGTGTTTAGCGCCTCGGCTTTGCCTCCGTTGCGCTTGGTAATTACTCGTACACGAATTGCGCGACTTTCTTTGGCTACAACCATTGCTTTTTCGTACGTATCGTCGGTCGAACCATCGTCGATGACTACGATTTCATAATTAGGGTAGTCAAGTTGTAACAATGAACGTAGAGCAGGCTGAATGACGAGCCCTTCATTAAAGGCTGGTACCACCAAGGTCACCATGGGCAAACCCGCATCTTCTCGGTATTCTGGATGCCGAGACACTTCACGGCGCTTGAACATGATCTCTAGGTGATCCATGAATGAGTAAATGATCATCAATGAATACCGCAGTATCAGCATAGCCAGAAACACTAATAGATAGACCGAGATACTCATTAGAGCGTAGTGTTCCAGCAGCACGCTAAACGAGCCCCGGGCATCACGCACCTGGTTGTAGAGAAAAGCAACCAAGGCCAAGACGCTAAAAATGGCAAAAATTGCCATTCCGTAGCGTGCGAAGCGTTTCATCGCCAAAGCTTTTCTAACGCCACGTAGGCTGACTGTGCGCGATAAGCCAAACTATCACGTGTGCTGACCATAGCCCAAAGCTTAAGGCTCAGCGCTACATCGCGTGTCATCCAGCGCGAAACGCCCCCAGACAAGCTCCAGCTGGTGCCCGCATCGCCGTAAAGAGCAAAACCAGTTTGCCCGGCTGCGTACGCACTCCATTCATCAGCAGCCCATTCGCCTTGCATGCCCAAATATAGTGCTCCCGAGCCCTCACTAGGAGACCAATAATTGGGCGAGCGAAACATGGATTTGTGAGTTTCTAATCCTACGAAGGGCTTGACTGCAGCGCCAAAGGGTCGTTGATTTGAAGTAAGGCGCAAGTCAGTACCCCACACCGTATTACCGTCAGAAATGTTGTAGTAGTCCAGACGGCCGAAGACGTTTCCGAATTCGGTATCTCGCTTGCCAATGCCGCCAATATGGGAGGCTGAAAGACCCAGTTGCATAGCATTTGCGTTATTTGCAATACGACCCCAGTTTATTAGGCCAACATCTAGTTGAACTCGATCGTCATCCATCCACACCCTGAGCCCACCATACAACTTGCGATCTTCACCGGTCGGTGCACTTAGCTCAACGGCGGGCTTGTATTGCGCGCCTAACGCTTGGTATCGAAAGGTAACGTCTTGCTGTGCAAACTCTACGCCTGGTTGAGCGTCGCGTACACCATTTAGCTCGATCTCCGTGACATTAAAACCACTCTCGTCGCGCCAGCGATGATTGATAGTTGCAGCCCCACGGCGAAATTCACTGGAGTCACTGTTACCACCTAGAGTGACTGTGGTGCGCGGGCTTAGCTCACGTTGAGCCATCTCCA
>JBJOLD010000275.1:0-3590 GCA_046045765.1 Pseudomonadota bacterium
TAGGTGTCGTCTTCAACGATGTGGAAATCGTACTGGTTGGCCAGCTTCAAAATACTGTGCGCACTGCCCGGGGATAAGCTGTAGCCCGTGGGGTTGTGCAGCACGCTGACGCTGACGAAAAGTTTGGGGCGGTTTTCTGTGCCTTGGTACGCCTCGCAATACTGTGCCATCACCGCCAAATCAGGCCCATCTGGGCCGCGCGGTACGGGCAAAATGCGCAAACCCAGCATTTGCAAGCGGGCAAATTCAATCGCCCAGCCGGGCTCTTCCACCATCACGGTGTCACCCGCTTTTAAGAGCGTGCGGCTCACGATGTCTAGTGCGTGGGTTGCGCCCACGGTGGTGATAATTTGCTCTGGGCGTGCAGATATATTGATGCCCGCCAACTTGTGAGACAGCGACAGACGCAGCCCAGAATCGCCCTGCGGCTCGCCATAGGATAGGGAAAATTTTTGCAGCTCAGCCGGGCTGGTGACTTTGCGCACCGCACTGGATAAAAAGTTAGACGCTAACCAGTCGGGTGGAAAAGTACCCATGCCAGGCTGAGGTTTGCCACTGCCTTGCACGAACATGCCGCGTATCAGCATGGCGGCATTGACGGGTCTTGTTAAAGGCTGTGGTGGGTGTAATTTTGCTATAGTATTAATAGCTGTATTGGCAGTAAATGCATCGGTTATAGATGTTTTTGTTTCGCTATTAGAAGAGGTTTTTTGCACTGCTTCGCGGACAAAAAAACCACGATTTTTACGTGCTTCTACCAAGCCAACAGCCAACAATTGGTCGTAAGCCGCCACCACAGTGGAGGGGCTAACTTGCTGCTGCTGCGCACATTGCCGCACCGATGGCAACCGCGAACCAGGCACCAGAAGACGGCTTTTGATGCGCTCGGCAAAGCGGCTGCTCAGTTGTTCGGCCAGGGTGATAGAGGTGCTAGGATTCAATTTTTCGATCATGATGTGTTGCTCCAATACCGTTATTCCCGAGATCCAAGTTCGTCATTCCCGCGAAGGCGGGAATGACGGAGTAGGTAGAAGCTCCTGTTTGTGTATTGATAAAAGTAACAGTACACTGAAATAAACTGACCTGCTGTACTGTATTGCTAGTGTATTGTTTTATCGCTTAAAGTGTCAATAACTATTGTCAAAACGATATTATTTATGAACGCATCAGAATTCATTGCCTTATTGGCTCTAACCACCGCCGCCAGCTTCACGCCGGGGCCAAACACCACCTTGTCCACCGCGCTGGCGGCGAACTACGGCTTGAAGCGGGCGATGACGTTTGTGTGCGCCGTGCCCGTTGGCTGGGGCTTGCTTTTCAGCTTGTGCGCTGGCGGCGTGGGTGCTTTGGTGGTCGCTATTCCTGCCTTGCGTTTGGCTATCAAAGTGCTGGGCGTGGCGTATTTGCTGTGGTTGGCTTACAAAATTGGCATGTCCCGCAAATTAAGCGAAGCAGACGAATCGCGACTGAACGTGACATTTTTCCAAGGCGTGATGCTGCAGTTTTTAAACATCAAGGCTTGGATGCTGGCGCTCGCGCTGGTAGCAGGATGGATTGCAGGCAAGCCCGACGCGACCGGCCGATTTTTGCTGATGTTTCCCATTTTGCTGGTTTACGCTTTCGCGAGTAATTTGGCTTATGCGGCGATGGGTTCGCTGTTGCGTGAATGGCTACAGGTCGGAAATCGTTTGGCATGGTTTAACCGCTGCATGGCCGCCGTGCTGGTGGTGACTGCAGCTTGGATGGCTACATTTTGAGATGGGTTTAATATGAACTCAGTACACATGTCGTCCAAAAACGTTAGATCTGGCTTATGGCTGGGGCTTTTAGGCGTCACGCTGTTTGCCGCCACCTTGCCTATGACCAAGCTGGCCGTCGGCACGGCGGCAGACCCGCAGTTGACGCCTTGGTTTATCACCTTTGGCCGTGCTGCCGTGGCTGGTTTGCTATCAATTTTATATCTGCTTAGGCATTATATATGCGGGCTAGAGCCAAATTTAGTTTCTAAAAACGGCAAATTTACCGTTTTACAACTTCCAAACGCCGCTGAATGGGGCTTGCTGGCTTTCACCGCCTGTGGTGTGGTCGTAGGCTTCCCGCTGTTCATGTCTTTGGCGTTGCAGCACGTGCCTAGTACGCATGGTGCGGTGGTTACTGGTTTGCTGCCACTGACGACCGCTGTGATTGCCGCACTGTGGTTTCGCCAAAAACCAAGCATTGGGTTTTGGCTGTGCGCTGTGTTGGGCACGCTTTTGGTCATTGGTTTTATGGTCGTCCGCTCAGCAGATGCGACGGGGCATGTCAGCCTGCATTTGGCGGATGTTTTCTTGCTGCTTGCCATGCTCAGCGCGTCGTTAGGCTACATCGGCGGCGCAAAGTTAACGCCGTCTTTGGGCGCAGAGCGGGTGATTTGCTGGGTATTGGTGCTGTCCTTGCCTATAACTGTGCCGATGACATGGCTACATCTGCCGTCAAATCTAGCCGCCATCCACCCCAGCAGCTGGTGGGCGTTTGCCTATGTCGCTGTTTTTTCCATGTGGTTAGGTTTTTTTGCGTGGTATCGCGGTTTGGCTTTGGGCGGCGCAGTGCGGGTCAGCCAAGTCCAGCTTGTCCAGCCGTTTTTGAGCCTGCTGTTTGCCGTGCCGCTGCTAGGTGAAAAAATCGACACTATGACGTTGGGTTTTGCGCTGGCTGTGATTGCGACTGTGTTTGTGGGGAAGAAGATGCCGGTGGGCGTAACCAGGATAGCTAAATGACAACCGACCAACTCCTCGCCCTGACCGTCTTTGCCGCCGTGTCATCTGGCACGCCGGGACCGAACAATCTGATGATTCTGACTTCTGGCGTCAACTTCGGCATGAAACGCTCATTTCCACATTTGATGGGTATCACGCTGGGATTTTGTTTTATGATTTTTTGCGTGGGCATGGGGCTGCAAACCATGTTCACGGTTATTCCGCAGTTGGAGACGGTGCTGCGCTATGTGGGTACGGCTTATTTGCTTTGGTTGGCTTGGAAAATTGCCAACTCTGGACCCATAACTTCTGGCTCGGGCGAAGGAAAAGCTGTAGGTGCGAAGCCCATGGGCTTTTGGGCAGCAGCAGCGTTTCAGTGGGTCAACCCAAAGGCGTGGTTCATGGCTATCAGCGCTACCACCACTTACGCGTCAACAGCTGGCGGTGGTTCAAAATTCATTCAAGTCTTGCTAGTGGTGCTGGTTTTTGGGGTTGTTAACCTTCCTTTGGTCGCTTGCTGGGGCTGGTTTGGCAGCGCTATGCGGCAGTTTTTGCAAGACCCTAAGAAGCTGAAGTTGTTCAACTGGACGATGGCGATTTTGCTGGTAGCCTCACTCTACCCCATCGTATACCCCATCGTGCAGCCCATGTTTCAAGGGTGATTTAAAATGAAAACTAAACATAACCATACAGTTGGTCAAACATATAACGGGAAATTGATATGAGCATAGATACGACGATGATATGGAAACAGGCCAAACGCGCCGAAAAAATGAACCCGTCGGTGATCCGCGAAATCCTGAAAGTGACGGACAAACCCGGCATCATCAGCTTTGCGGGCGGTTTGCCTTCACC
>JBJOLD010000353.1:0-2773 GCA_046045765.1 Pseudomonadota bacterium
ACTTGCCCGCTGGCAAGGCAGTAGAACTAAAGCCCGGCAGCTACCACGTGATGCTGATGGACCTGAAAACGCCGCTGCAGAAAGACACCACCATACCGTTGACACTGGTGTTTAAGGACGCCAAAGGTGTGGAATCCAAGACCGAGTTGCGTGTCCCCGTGTCGCAAGTGGCCCCAGCAGGCGGCCACAGCGGACATGATGCGCACGGCGCAGTGGATGCCTCCAAGGGCACGGATGCCGATCAAATCACCGCTGTGATGAAAAAGCAGTTTGATCGCGCAGATGCTCCCCTGGTGGTGGAGCCCGTTACTGTGGTGGGTGACTACGCAGTTGCGGGTTGGACGCAAACTGGCAAAGGTGGTCGTGCCTTGTTGCAAAAAGGCCATCACGGATGGGCAATCTCGGTCTGCGCAGGAGACGGCCTGACTAAAGTTGATGTGTTGAAAACCACTGGTATGTCTGGTGCCAATGCCGAAAAATTGGCAAAGTCTGTTACCGCTGCCGAGTCCAAGCTCAGCAAAGACAAACTCAAACTGTTTGCCAGTTTTGAGGGCATGGTCAAGATTGAAGCCTCTGCTGGTCATGGTGACCACGCAGCGCACAGCAAGTAATTCAACAGCAACCTAAATCAGCTCTACATGACACGCTCACACCATCAGCACCAACCGCCACCACGCCGCCACTTGGCGAAGTGGCTGGCTGTGCTGCTGGTGCTGTTTGCGGCGCTGGCCTCCACGGTATCGCACGCAATTGCTGTAGAGCGTAGGGCGCAAACCCTGGAAATTTGCACCAGCACTGGTGCCAAAGCGATCCCCGCAGACTCTCCAACCGGGCCGGAGTCTGCTTTGCATCTAGATCATTGCCCGTTTTGCTTGCACGCAGCAGACCGCGTCGCTCCGCCGCCCACACCCGTTGCTTACCTCTTCTTGGTGCAGGGCGGACAGCAGGAGGCCATGGCCTGGCAGGCTTTTTTCTACGCTCCCCACCCTTATCCAAAGGCCGCGCCGCGCGGCCCACCTTCACTCTTCTGATCGCAAAAGTGCTGCGCATGCGGCATGCGTTGCCGCATGTGTTGCTGCACGCGCTGCGCGTGGCTTTGCCACGGAATAAAAAGCGCCGCGCGAAGCGGCGAACGTCAACGAACAGTGAAGAAATAGTCTATGAACATCCCAACTTCTAAACCCTCCGCTCAGGCGGACAGCATGCGCAAATCCAACGATTCACGGTTTTACGCCATAGCGTGGCGATGGCATTTTTATGCGGGGCTGTATGTGGTTCCGTTTTTGATGATGCTTGCGGTCACCGGCTTGGTGATGGTGTTTTTTACCGGCTTTCAAAGTCGCCTGGGCGCGTTGGTGTACGTCACGCCAGAGAATAAAACGCAAGGCGTTACCGTCCAAGCCAAAGCCGCTCTTGCCCACATTCCGGGTGCAACATTGAAAGAGTACATCGCACCCAAATCCCCAGACTTGGCCGCATGGTTTGTGCTGGGGCACGGCGGCGCTACCGATGCGGTAGCCGTCAACCCCTACACCGCCGCTGTGGTGAAGGTCGTGGACAAAGAAAACACCCTGTTTTCTTGGGCGCAAAAAATCCACGGCAAGTTGCTGCTGGGGGATGTGGGCGGGTACTTGGTTGAAGTGGCTGCGGGTCTGGGCATGGTGATGATCGTGACGGGTCTGTACCTTTTTTGGCCGCGGCAGACGCAGCGCTGGTTTGAGGCTTTGGTGCCGGATTGGAGCGCCACCGGTCGCAAGTGGTGGAAGTCGCTGCACACCAGCATCGGTTTTTGGGTGAGCGCCGTGCTGTTTATGTTCTTGCTCACTGGCATGTCTTGGTCGGGTGTGTGGGGTGGCAAGCTGGTGCAGCCGTGGGGCACTTTTCCGGCAGCCAAGTGGGACAACGTTCCCAAGTCAGATGCTACCCACGCCAGTTTGAATAGCGCTGGCATTCGCGACGTGCCTTGGGGCCTGGAGCAAACGCCGTTACCAAGCTCTGGCCCGGGTGCGGGCACGTTGGGTGTGGCTGCGGGCGAGGCGGTCAATTTGGATGGCGCTGCTGCCCTTGCCAACCGCTTGGGCTTTGCGGGGCAGTTTCATATCAATGTGCCGCAAGATGAGACTGGGGTTTACACAGTCTCCGCAGACACCATGAGCGGTGATCTGGAAAATCCGTTCAAAGATCGCACGGTGCATATTGACCGCTACACCGGCAAAGTGCTGGCTGAAGCGGCCTATGCTGATTACTCGCTGGTCGCCAAGGGCATGGCGGTGGGCATTGCTTTGCACCAGGGCGACGTGGGCTTGTGGAGCGCCTTGGCCAATGTAGTGTTTTGCCTGCTGATCGTATTGTTGTGCGCAAGCGGTGTGGTGATGTGGTGGGTGCGTCGCCCCAAAGGGCGTGGGCGATTGGGCGCCCCAGCATTGCCTGCCCAAGCGCCACTGTGGAAAGGTGGGGCCGTGGTAATGGTGGCTACGGCGGTGCTGTTTCCGTTGGCAGGCGCTGCGCTTGTCACTGTGATGCTTTTGGATTGGCTGGTTATTTCGCGATTTAAAGCGGTGAAGGCGCTGGTGTCCTGATGGGGTAGGAGTAAAGTGGTGTTTGCGTTCCCAACACAATAACCCACCTGCCAAATGGAGACACCATGAGCGACTCAGACACTAGCGGTTTCGGCAAATTTGTGCCCGGCTTTGACTTTTTGCAAAACCTGGCCAAAGGTGCAAGTAGCAGCCTGCCGCAAATGCCCGGCTTGGGCAGCTGGATTGCGCCCACG
>JBJOLD010000355.1:0-14328 GCA_046045765.1 Pseudomonadota bacterium
ATTGCCGTGGTGCACAAATCCTGCGCAGTTAAAGAGCACGTTCAGTTTGGGCAAGGACGCAATCGTGGCCGTAATCGCGGCTTTGTCCATCACGTCCAGCACTTGTGTGGTGATGTTAGGAATGCCCTTGAGTGACTCCAAGAGTGCAGGATTCAAGTCGGTAGCCAGTACCTGCGCGCCTTCGGCAGCCATAGCCAGAGCAGATGCGCGGCCAATGCCTTGGCCTGCGGCGGTGACGAGGGCGTGTTTGTTTTGGAGTCTCATGGCGTGTCCTTGGGGTTTGAGAATAGTAAAAATGCGAATCGAAAATCATAAGCGCATTTATTCCCTCAAATCGACAGGACACTCATCAGGTATGCAACACCGTTGGATCTTTAGACACTGATTCTTTTGAACAGCTCTTGGCGCTGGTCCATGTTGGCCGCATCCCCTTGCAGCAAGATCTGCCCACGTTCAATTGCATAAAAGCGGGTGGACAGTTCAATGGCACGCCGAATGTTTTGCTCCACCAGCACAATGGCCAAGCCGTCTTGGGTTAAGGCCTGCATGATCTGAAAAATTTCATCCACAATTTTGGGCGCTAAACCTTCGGTTGGTTCATCGATCAACAGCAGCTGCGGCGCACCCACCAGCACCCGTGCGATGGCCAGCATTTGCTGCTCGCCGCCCGACAGCGTGGTACCGGATTGCAGTCGCCGCTCGCCCAGTCTGGGAAAACGTTGGTAGATTTCTTGCAGTTTGCGTTTGGACTCTGCGCCCGAGCGCCCAGGGCACTGCATCAACCCAAGACTTAAGTTTTCTTCAACGGTCAAGCCTGGAAAAATGCGCCTGTCCTCGGGCACAAAGCCAATGCCCTGCCTGCAAATCACATCGGAGGCCACGCCGCCAATGGCTTGCCCTTGGTAGACGATGCTGCCTTGGCTGGGGGACAACCAGCCAGCAATGGTTTTTAGGATGGTGGTTTTGCCCACACCGTTGCGACCAAATAGGCCTACCACCTCGCCAGCCTTGACGCTCAGGCTGATGCCTTGCAGCACGTGGCTCAGGCCATAGTGAACGTGCACCTGATTCAGTTCAAGCATGGGCGGCATCTCCAAAATAAGCGGCTTGCACGGCGGGGTTGGCACGCACGGCCTCTGGCCTGCCTTCCGCCAGCTTTTGTCCTTGGTGCATGACCACCACGTGGTCAGACAAACTCATGACCAAATCCACGTCGTGCTCGACCAGCAAAATACTTAACGAGTCCTGCGCCAAACCGCGAATCATCTGGGCGGTCTCTTGGGTATCCGCGTGACTCATGCCCTGCGTGGGCTCGTCCAGCAGCAGCATGCTGGGCTGGGTGGCCAGCGCAACGGCAATTTCTAGCCTGCGCTGCTCGCCGTGCGACAGTGCCCCCGCCAGCTCATGCAACTTGCTACCCAAGTTAAAGCGTTCGGTCAATTCATCCACGCGCTGGCTTGCCACATGGCTGTGGGCGATGGGCTTCAACAAGCCGCGACCTCGCTCTAAAAACTGTGCCGCCAAGCGCAAATTTTCTTGAACACTCAAATCGAAAAACAAATTGGTAATTTGAAATGAACGGGCCAATCCAGCGGCCAGCATTTTGTTGGGTGCAAGGCCTGTGACGGATTGGCCGTTAAAGATGACTTGCCCCTTAGACGGCGCTATCGCACCGCTGATTAAATTGAACAAGGTGCTTTTGCCTGCACCGTTGGGGCCAATGACCGAGGTGATCTGCCCGCGCATGGCCTTCATGCAAACTTGATTGACGGCCACTAGCGGGCCAAAATGAACACTCAAATCCGTGACTTCAAGAATAGCGGTCATGGCGACTCCTTGCTAGGCGATCGCCGCTTTAGGGCATCAACCACATAGCCGATCAAGCCCTTAGGAAAGAACACGACAGAGATCATAAAAATCACCCCAATCACAATTTGATGATGGGCGGTAAATGAACCAATCACCGAACGCAGTACCGTCAATATGGCAGAGCCGTACAGCGCACCAATCAGCGTGCCCGTGCCGCCCACAATCACGTTGATGATGGCATTGCCCGATACCTGAAAGAACATCAACTCAGGCGATACAAAGCCGCGCAGCATGGGGTAAAAAGCCCCTGATAGTGCTGCGATGTTGGCGGCCAAGACAAAGGCGGCCAGCTTGTAGCGCCAAGGGTCAAAACCCAAAAACGGTACGCGGTGTTCATTGGCTTTGATCGCTGCCAGTTGCCTGCCAAAAGGCGTATCCATGAGGTAGGAAAGCCCTGTGTACAAGAGCGCAATGAACAACAAAACCAGCAAAAAGAAGCCAGCAGGATGGGCACCATCCAGGCTAAAAAAGCCAAACGAAATTTGCGGCACAGGCACACCAATAATGCCGTCGGATGCACCCAAAGCGCGTGTATTGAACACGATTTTGGAGACGACTTGCGCCAACCCAAAACTGATCAAAGCAAAGTACACCCCCTTGGCGCGGATCGCAATCACCCCCGCCAGCAGCCCGGCTAAGGTACTGCTAACAAGAACAAGCGCTAATGCGAGCCAAAAAGAAGGTAGGCCTTCTTTCAGCACCAGCGCAGAGACATACGCCCCAAAACCAAAAAACAGCGCTTGCCCTAACGGCAGCAAACCTGTGCGGCCTAAGAGCACGTCAACGGACAAGGCCAAGCCACCAAAAATCAAGGCCTCGGTTGCCAAGCGAAAGAAAAACACATCACCTTGCAGACCCGCAATAAGGGCAAATAACAGCGCCAACAAAAAGAACACATACGACAACGAGCGAATGGGGTTGTGCCACATGCCACGCAAGCTCGCTGGCATAGACTTTGAGTTACGCATGACCTAGCCTCCCAAATAAGCCTTGTGGCCGCCACATCAACACCATCACCATAATGCCAAAGAGCAGTGGGTCACTCCACACGGGTGAGATGTACAAACTCGATATCGATTGGATTTGCGTGAGCACCAAACCCGCAATCACCGCCCCTTTGATCGAGCCCATACCGCCAATGATCACGACTGAAAACGCAATCAATACAAAATCGCGCCCCATGGTGGGGAACACCGAGTAAATGGGGGCCAGCAGCACGCCCGCCAAACCTGCCAGTGCCACACCAAAGGCAAAGGTAGCGGCATACACCACCTTGACGGGCACGCCCAGCGATGCCGCCATGTGGCGGTCATAAGCGGCGGCACGCACCATGGCGCCCAAGCGGGTGCGAAACACCACCAGCCACACGCTCACGATCACCACACTGCCCAGCCCCATGACAAACAAGCGGTAATTGGGAAAGAACAAGCCCAGCACTTCGCTGGCGCCGCTGATCGGTGCTTCTAGGCGCAGCGGGTTGGCACCGAAGACGATTTTGAGCGCGTCTTCCAAAATGATGGCCAGCCCAAAGGTCAGCAGCAGCGTCAAGGTATGCCGCTCTTTGGAGTGGAAGACCCGCTGTATCAAAGTGCGCTCACAGGCATAGCCCAAAATGGCCATTAATAGTGGCGTGAGCGGCAGCGCCCACCAAAAGGGCACGCCCACGCCCAGCAAGGCGACGGCTGCGTAAGCGCCCATGGCGTAGAACTCGCCGTGCGCCATGTTAATGACATCGAGCAGACCAAAAATAAGGGTCAAACCCAGCGCCATCAACACCACGGCCACGCCGATAGACGCGCCATTGATGACTTGTGGGGCGAGCACAAACTGCAGCCACTCCAGCATTTCAGCCATGTGTGTGTCCTTGAAGGATTAAAACTTGGTGCAGGTATCGCTGCCAATGGCTTGTGCAGCAGCCACTTTGCCAACGATCTTGAACTCGCCATTGCTCACACGCACGGCATACATGTCCTGCATGGCTTGGTGGTCGCCAGCACGAACAGTTTTCATGCCCTGAGGCGTCGCCCACGACATGCCACGCATGGCATCGCGTACCTTGTCTGTCTCAACGCTTTTGGCTTTTTCAACCGCCGCTTTGTATAAAAACAGCACGCCATACGAATCGGCACCATAGAGGTCAGGTTTGGCTTTGTTGGCTGCTTCAAACTCGGCGACAAACTTTTTGTTCTCGGCGCTGTCAATGCTGGGTGAATAGCCCACGCCTGTGACAAAACCGTCTGCCGCTTTGCCAATGGCCGCCAAATTTTGGGAGGTCACCGTGCCCGATGCACCGACCACTTGCACGTTTTTTGCCAAACCAAATTCAGACATTTGGTTGAACAGGCGGACGGTGTCATTGCCAGCCACTGAGGTGTAGATGACCGTTGGTTTGCTGGAGCGCATTTGTCCAAAGAAAGGTGAATAGTCTTTGTTGTCCAAGGGGGCGTAGACCTCGCCCACGGTTTTTGAGCCCTTGGCCTCAGCTGCAGACTTGAACGCCGCCACCGTGCTGCGACCCATTTCGTAGTCTGGGCCTAAATAAAACACATTGGCTTGGGGTTTGTCCTTGGCCATCCAGTCGGCCAGCGCAGCAGACTGCATGCCCGCTTTGGCGTTGACGCGAAACACATTGGGGGAGCACTTATCGCCCGTAATCGCATCGGAAAAAGAAACCGTGGTGGCGATCAGTTTGTTGTTGCGCTCAGCCACCTGACCCACCGCCAGCGTAGAGCCAGAATTGACCGTTCCTGTTAAAAAATCGACCTTAGAGACTTGAAACAGCTTCTCCGCTTTTTGGGTGGCCACAGCTGGGTTGGCTTCCTCATCTTCGTAGATCAGCTCCAACTTGCGACCCGCCACGCCGCCCGCTGCATTGATTTGCGCAGCGGCCAAATCCAGCCCCCACTTGACTTGCTGGCCAATTCCCGCATAGGTGCCCGACAGCGGTGTGACAACACCGATTTTGATCGGTGTTTGCGCGGCATTGGATTGCGCTAATGTGGGGCTGCTCATTGACAGGGGCACTAGCAATGCTGCGCCAATGAGTCCAGCCAGCTTTGTGAGGGTGATTGGTTGGTTGGTGGCTTGGGCGGTAGGTTTAAAAGTCTTCATGATGTCTCCTTCTTTGGGTTAAAAAATTACTGACCAGTGAAATGGGGTGGGCGCTTGGCACCGAAGGCTTCCACTCCTTCGCGAAAATCGCTGGATGTGCGCAGCCGCGAGTAGCAATGGCCTTCCAGTTCAATCGCAATCGATAGCGGCGAGTCTTCGGTGTCGTTGAGCAGTTTTTTGGCAGTGCGCTGCGCCAGTGGTGAGAACGCACGCAGCTCTTCAACGAGTGCATCGGTCGCGGCTTCCAGCTGGTCATCGGGTACGCATGCGGTGGCCACGCCCCACTCATAGGCTTGCTGACCCGAGATGCGGCGCGAGCGCATCACGATGTCTTTGGTGCGGGTAATGCCCACCATTTTTTGCAACCTTGCAGATCCGCCAGAGCCTGGGATTTGCCCCAGTTTTTGCTCAGGCAATGCATAGAGCGTGGTGGGCGTGACTAGGCGGAAATCACAGGCCAGAGAAATCTCAAAACCAACGCCAAAGCAGTAGCCCCTTGCCGCTGCAATCACAGGTTTGCTGCATCGCGCGGGCGCGGCCATGTTCCAAGCTAATTTCGACACATGCTCGGGACTGGCTTCTAAAAATCCACGGATGTTGCCGCCGCTAGAGAAGTGCTCGCCCATAGACCGCAGCACAATGACACGTACACGGTCATCGGCATCAAGGGCTTCAAACACGGTGCGCAACTGCTCGCGCTGCAGCATTTCAATGACGTTCAGCGGTGGCCGATTCAGCACGATATCGGCGCGCTGGTGTTCAATATCTATTGAGACTGAAAAGCCGTCCAATGCCTGCGGCAAGGTACTGGCGGGGTGGTTCAAATCACTGAGTGTCATGGGCTACTTTCTGGAATAAAAAATGAAGGATTTAGTAAGCGACGGTTTCATATTCGCCTGCAACCAGCTTGCGGCGCAGCACTTTGCCGACGGGGGATTTGGGGATGTCGCGCACAAAAACATATTCGCGTGGGCGTTTAAAGTTGACCATGTCGGACAGGCGGCAATGGGCATCCAGCGCATCGGCATTCGCGTTCATGGCCCGTCTGGTTTTAATGAAGGCCACGACGCGCTGACCCCAGCGCTCGTCCCTAAGTCCCGCTACGGCCACTTCATCAACAGCAGGGTGCAAGGAGAGCACCGATTCGATATCGACGGGCGAAATGTTTTCGCCGCCGCTGATGATCATGTCGTCGACTCTGCCCGTCACATACAGGTCACCCGCCGCATCAAAATAGCCCGTATCACCTGTGAAGTACCAGCCGTCTTTCAGGCTTTTGGCGTTGGCATCGGGTCGATTGTGGTAGCCCTCAAAGGCCTCGTCTCCCGCCAGCTCGGCCAAAATTTGCCCTTCCTCACACGGCGCTGCCACTGCATCAGGCGACGCACTCTCCAGTTTGATCACGCGCAACCGTGTGTTCATGCCAGCGCGACCAGCCGAGCCAGGTTTGCCGACGGCGTTTTGGTTGATGGCACAGGTGTAGACCTCGGAGCTGCCGTAGTGATTGACGAACAGTTCGGGTTGAAAAGCGGCTTGCAGTCTGTGCA
The DNA here is from genome assembly GCA_046045765.1 of Pseudomonadota bacterium. Classification (GTDB taxonomy): domain Bacteria; phylum Pseudomonadota; class Gammaproteobacteria; order Burkholderiales; family Burkholderiaceae_C; genus Allorhodoferax. Next base: position 6,528 of record JBJOLD010000355.1, read on the forward strand.
GCAGCGCGTCGTGCATGGGCGCGCCAGCAAAGCCCAGTTTGCGAATGCTGGACACATCGGTTTGTGCAAAGGTAGGCCTTGCTAAAAGCTCATGGTAGAGCGTTGGCACTAAATACAAATGCGTTAACTTTTCTGCCGCAATAGCGGCAAGCGCTTTGTCTGCATCAAATTTGGGGCTGCAAACAAACAGGCCGTCCACCATGGCCAGCGCCAGCAGCGAACGCACACCCATGGTGTGGTAGAGCGGCATCACGCCCAGCGTGCGTTCACCATAAGCGTATTGGTTTTGGGCAACATGCGCCAAGGCCGAGATGCGTTCGGTGCGCTGGCGGCGCGGCACGCCCTTGGGTTTGCCCGTCGTACCAGAGGTGTAGAGCATGAGCGACAAATCTTCGGCCTTGGCAGAGGGTTTGGGCGTGAAGGCTAGGCTTGTCCAATCGTCAAATTTGGCATGTTCGCTCTGCACAGCTTGCCCCACACTGATCCGCAGCACATCTTTCGCCAGCAAAGACTGATTCACGGCTTCTTGCGCCACAGATTCAAACACCAAGGCCTTGGCCCCCGAGTCCTGCAAACAGTAATCCATTTCATCGGCTTTGGCACGCCAGTTCAGCGGTGTGACGACGATGCCTGCAAACTGGCAGGCCCAGTGCAAGCTGGCCATTTGCCAGCGGTTTTGCAAGACCACGAGCAAGTGGTCACCGCGCTTTAGTCCCAGTTCTGTCAGCGCTTGCTGCACAGCGCCAACGCGGCCCGCCCACTCGGCGTAAGTCAAGCGCAGTGCACCATCCACCAGCGCCAGCGCATGGGGATTGCGCTCTACGCTTTGCAAAAAGGTGCGTCCCAAATCAAGCATGGTGAGTTACTCCTGTGGTGTGTGGTGCAGGGTGCTGGGCGAGAAAACGAGCATGGGCAACTTCCAACACCGCTTGCACAATGGGCGTGTAGCCTGTGCAACGGCAAATGTGTCCCGACAGCATGGTGCGCACGTCCGCCTCGTCGGGCAGTGCGGCATCTGGCACATTCAATTGCTCAAGCCAGTGGGCGCATGACATCAAAATGCCCGCCGTGCAAAAGCCGCATTGCAGCGCAAAGTGCTTTTTAAAAGCGGCTTGCAAATCACCCAACACACCACCCAACCCACCGCTGCGGCCAAGGCCTTCTACGGTGTCGACGCGGCGGCCATCGACTTGCACCGCTAGCATCAAGCAGGCACGACCCGCAACACCATCCACACGCACAGTACAAGCACCGCACACGCCGTGCTCGCAACCGACATGCGTACCTGTGGCGCCCAGCGTATGACGCAAAAAATCCGTCAATAGCAGTCTGGGGTGTGCATGGCCCGTGCGTGCTTGCTGGTTGAGTGTGAGCTGCACGGGGTGCAGGGTGTCACGGGACAGAATATTGCTTGTCATGGGGCCTGCCTTTGTGGTTCGTGCTGTGATTGGTTGGCTTGCACCACCGCTTGCTCTACCGCTTGCATGCCTAAAGTGCGCACCAGCTGGCGGCGCAGCAGCGCACTGGCCTGCGGCTCGTCTTTGGCGTCCAGCGACCAAGCCAGTTCATTCAAGGCATCCTCTAGCCCACTGCCAACCAGCAGCGGCAGGTTGATGGCCGTAGGTCGATCTGCAACGCCGCCCACGGCAATGCGCAAGCCGCTGCGCTGGGCAATGGCGGCTACCGCACAGACAGCAAAATCGCCGTGGCGCATGGAGAATTCTTTGAAACCGTAGCCCGTATTAGGCGTGGCCAGAGGAAAGCGCACCGCTTCCAAAAACTCGTCTCCCAAGCGGGACGTCTGCAACATCCCAGTAAAGAAATCTACGGCCTTCACTATGCGGCGTGAGCGCGGCGTGCGCAGCACCACCTCGCCTTCTAGTGCGAGCAAACACAGCGGTAACTCGGCGGAAGGATCGGCATGTGCAATCGAGCCGACCACTGTGCCGCGATTGCGAATTTGAAAGTGTGAAATGTGCGGAAAAGCCAGCGCCAGCAGTGGAATTTTTTGAGCCAAGTCCGCCCTGTTTTCAAGCTGCGCCTGCGTCACGGCTGCGCCAATGTGCAGCGCGTTTTTGTCAATGCGTTGGTTGGTCAAGGCTTGGCTGCGCGAGATGTCGATCAGCAAACTGGGCTGTGCCAAGCGCATATTGAGCACCGCCATCAGCGATTGACCACCCGCCAAAATACGCGCGTCTTCGCCATAGGCCGCTAGTGCGTGGGCGGCCTCGTCGCTGGAGTCGGCACGCAAGTAATCAAATGCGGCGGGCTTCATGCTTTGACTCCAACAATCCGCAAGCAGCGCTGCCACCAGGTCAATTGCGCCGCACCTGCGGCTTGCCGCCCCAGTGAGGCGAACAACTGCGCCAAAATGATTTTGGCAGCGCCGTCCAGCATCCTGCTGCCCACAGCGGCCACTTTGCCGCCTATGCGAGCGGTGTAGTCGTAGTGCAGCAAACAACCGCTGGCGGTGGCCTCTAATCTGACCGTACCGCTGCCAGCCCCCGTGCCCAGCGACGAGATGCCTTCACCCGCTAGCCTAAGGCTGTGGGGTGCATCGATGTCAGACAGCACAATGCTTGCGGCGTAGCGTGCTTTGACCAAGCCTACGCCCACAGTGACATCGGCGCGGTAACGGTGCTCGCCAACGGCTATCAATTCGCGGCAACCAGGTATGACTTGCGCCAGCGCTTTGGGATCTAGCAAAACGGCAAAGACTTTGTCAGGCGATGCCGCAATCGCAATGCTGCCCGAGGCCTGTAGCAATGGCCCGTTGGATGCGCTTTTCAGATCGCTTTGTGGGGCGCTGGATGCCATCGTTTTTGCTAGTTTGGCTGGCGCTGGCCGCTCGCGAGCCGCTAGCAAGGCCAGCACTTTGGACGGCGTGAGTGGCAGGGTAATGTCGGGGCTGCTCTCCAGCTTGCCCGCTAAAGGGTGACGTGCATCCGCCAAATTGTGAATTGAATCCGCAAAAGCTTGAATGGCATCTGCAAAAGCATTGGCAATGCAAACTGGGGTGCTCATATTGTTGCCCTCGCCCAAACCCTTAGCACCAAGCGGCGTAAAGGGCGAAGGTGTTTCCATGTGCACGATGAGGGGGTCAGGTACTTCGCAGGCTGTGGGCATTAAATAATCCGCCAGCGTGCCAGATTGAAAACTGCCGTCTGCACCGTAGCGAAATTCTTCCATCAAGGCAGCGCCCACGCCCTGTGCAAACGCGCCCCGTATCTGACCATCGGCCATGCTGGGGTGCAAGATCCGACCTGCGTCGTGCGCGGTCACGTAGCGGTCAATCCGCACTGCGCCTGTTTGCGGATCTACCTCTAGGCCGCAAATGTCAAACACAAAACCGTAGGCGGCTGAGGTGTTGACCCTGTCTTGTAGATCCGGCGCTGATAGGGTTGGCGGCGTCCAAAAGGCCGTTTCTCGCAAACCAGGTTCAACGCCAGCAGGGAGCAGCGCAGGTGCCCAGTGCGGGCTGGCGGCTAACCGGGTAAAGGGTTGAGCCCCTTCGGGTGCAAGCACGCTAAAAATCTTGCCATTTTCAAAGCGGACTTGTTCAGGCAAGCAAGACATGCTGCTTGCCGCAATCAAGGCCAGTTTGTCCCGCAGCTTCACAGCGGCCAAATGCACAGTGCCCGCCACAGCGCCTGCAAAACGGCTGGAGTAATTGCCTGCGGCAACCGACCACGCATCTTTGGCGGTATCAAACTCTACATTGACGACGATCTGGTTGGGCTGCAAACCCAATGCGTCGGCCACGACCTGCGCGCACACCGTCATGTGCCCTTGACCTGCGGGCGCGCAAGCAATGGTGACGTTGACACCGCCCAGCAGATCAATGGCCACCGTGGCACTGGCAATGGCACCGTTTTTGGGACCTGCTTTGGCACGCTGTTCAACGCTGAGCACGGTGCTGATGTAGCCCATGTTGGACACCGAAGGCTCGACAATCGCCGCGCAGCCAATGCCGTACAGCTTGCCGCTGGCACGCGCTGCATCGCGTTTGGCGTAGAGGGCTGGCATGTCGGCACCTTGTTGCGCCAGTTGAAGCAGTTGTTGGTAGTCGCCCGAGTCCAGCACAGCGCCTGCTGCGGCATGAAAAGGGAATTGATCGGCCCGCACAAAATTGCGCCGTCTGAGCTCAAACGGGTCAATGTGCAGCCTTGCTGCGATGCGGTCGAGCAGTCGCTCCAGTGCAAAATAAACTTGCGGCCCCCCGAAACCGCGCACCAAACCTGTTGGGGTTTTGTTTGTCAGCACCACGCGGTTGCGCACGTCTAAGTTTGCGATGTCGTATGCGCCCGTCATGGCACCATGCATGCGGTAAAAAGTGGCGGGCTCAGGGGCACGCAAGTAGCCCCCTACTTCGTCTATTTGGTCATAGCGCAGCGCGGTAATGCGCCCGTCCTTGCTGACCGCAGCCTCAATGTGCGTTAGCCGTGCCGTTGCAGACGTAGCGGCGCTTAAGTGTTCCAGCCGATCCTCTACCCACTTGACGGGTGCACCGGCTTTGCGGGAGGCCAAGCACATCAACACCACGTAGGGGAACACCGATTGTTTGACACCGAAACTGCCGCCTGAGTCGCGTGCAATGCGGTGTCGCAATTTGTTGCCTGGCACTTGCAGCGCCAGCGCCATGACCGCGTGCAGTGAAAATGGCCCCATAAAGTTGGACATGACGTCGTAGCCTTCGTCGCCTGCTAAATAGGCTGCTGTGACGACGGCGCATTCAATGGGGGTACACGAATTGCGCGGGTAGCGTGCTGTGAGCGCAATGCGGTGACCCGCGGTAGCAAACGCGGATGCGGCATTGCCGTAGGCAAAACTGCGGTCTGAGACCACGTTGCTGCCCACCGCATTGTGCAAGATGGGCGCGTGCGTTGCCATCGCGCCTTCAATATCCATGACAGCAGGCAGGGGTTGGTAACTGACTGTGATCCAATCCAGTGCATCCTCGGCGACATATCGGTCGTCTGCAACCACCACGGCAACAGCTTCGCCTGCATAGCGCACGCGGTCAATGGCCAAAGCCCAATGTTGCATGGCTTGTTTCACGCCGACCACAAACGGTTGCGACCAGCGCTTGACATCTTCACCCGTCAAAACCGCGCGGACACCGCTGAGCTTGAGCGCAGCGCTTGCGTCTATCGACAAGAGCTCTGCATGGGCGTGGGGCGAACGCAGTACCGCTGCGTGCAAAGTGCCGGGAGTGCTGCCCAAATCATCACCAAAGCGCCCACGCCCCGTCAGCAGCGCATCGTCTTCGATGCGCGGTACGGATTGACCGAGATGAGTCGGTCGATGAACGGGGGTTGGGGCATACGCGGGTGCGCTGCCTGAATCGCTTTGCAATGCTGTCTCCTGCTAGTTGTCGCACCGGTGGATGCGTGACTAGAGAATAGGCAAAACAGCACAATCACATGATCAAAAAAATCTGACGAAAGACCAAATCGTCTGGTTTGAGTCCTTAAAGTCTGGCGATTTTTAAGCCCTCGTCAGTGGGCGGCTCGTACAAATTGACAACACGGCGGTAGTCTGTGGGCGTAATGCCTAAATGCTGGCGGAAAAACCGCGCGAAATGCCCAGAGGCTGAAAACCCCAAATCGTGACTGACATCACCCACTGGTGCGTTGGAATGCGACAGTCGCTCCACAGCCGCTTCAAAGCGAAGCACATTGGCATACACCAAGGGCGTGACTTGTGTATCGCGGTGAAACAACGTAAAAAAATGCGCCCGCGACAAACCCGAGTGCGCCGCCAATTCATCCATGTCAAAGTCGCGCGTCAGGTTTTCGCGCATGTGGGTGATGGCCTTGCGGGTACGCGGATCAATGGACGAGGGTGGCCGAGTGCGCAGCAAGCCCGCCATATCGCGCCAGCCCGAGTAGCTGTCAATCACCGAAATCACCAAATTAAAGAGCAGGTTTTCAAGCCGACTGGCCAACACATCTTGCGCCCACCACAGCTCTAAAACAAAAGCCTCCACGATTTTTCGTGTTGCAGGAGAAATCTGAACACAGGCTTGCGGAAAAAATCGAGGATGCGCTGAAGTGGCCAAGGATTGCTGAATTTCAGACAACCATGAAGGCTCGATATACAAAGCCAAAATCAGCGTTTTCTCTGCTGGTGCAGTTGAATGGGTGTAGGCGTGCGGCTCCCAAGCATTGACCAAAACGGCAGTCTCATCGGTCAATGGCTGCTTGTGACCACGGACAGAAAACGCACTGTCGCAGCCACCTGCTTTAATCAAAATATGGCAATGATGATGCGCATGCGCCACCAAGGACGCACTCATGTCGAGCAGTGCAACACGGCCAAAACGACCTTGAAATATTTTGACAGCGCTGGACATAGGGCTTTGGTGAATCGTTGGCTAAAGGTTCATTTCACATTGAGCTGATCGAGAGAGATTTTGCGGTGATAGTTTAACTTTGCGAAGTTGTTATTTTCGAAGGTGAGATCTAAAGGGCGCGATCTAAAGCTTGCTAATGCGGTTGCACAGCGCATCCATTGTGGGTTCTTTGATAAAACGCGCAGCAGTGGCTTTGCACTGCATCTCTATCGCCTCAGAAGTCAGCAATCGCTTGATCTTCCGTGCCAAATAAAAGACGCTCGCTCTAGGCTCGGCCAACGACGCTAAACCGCAGCCCAGCGCCTCCACCCGTGCGGCATTATCAAATTGATCGAAGGCAAACGGAACCACCAATTGCGGCACGCCCGCACGCAGCGCTTGTGCCGTCGTCCCAATGCCGCCGTGGTGAACGAGGGCTCGAACCTTGGGCAAGAGCGCATCAAACGGCACATAGGATTGCCACAGCACTGACGCGGGTAGTGATTTGGGCAATTGCTCTGCATAGGGTGTCAGGAAAATCGCCCGCAGCCCCAGCCGCTCCACCACCTTGAGCGCCTTGGCGAAATAGCTTGCAGCTTGTGCATGTGCACTGCCTGGTGCGAACACGATGGGTCTGTCATTAGATTGCAAACTTGCTTGCAAAAATTGTGACAGCTCGGGTGAAAACTGCGCGTTTTGATCGGGCTCAAACAGCGGAAACGTCCCCATCAAAAGGGGACTGGGCCAATCAGGCTGAGGCTTGCCAAACCAAGCGGGGAACAGCGCCACCGACGCATCGGGCTCGGTGTAGATGTGATCCATGTACTGGGGTATTGCAGGCAAACCATATTGCGCACGCCATGTGTTGAGTGGCGGTACGGCTGTTGGGTCGATGTAGAAACGCTCCACCAATCGCCACATCCAGCGGCGCACAAAGTGGGGCAGCCAACGAGGGACGGTTAATTCACCGAGTGTTAAAGGGTTGTAAACGGTGCGAAAGTTGGAAGGCGCAAGGTAAACCGCAACCAAGCGCATCAAAGGCAGATGCTGACGAAACAAGGCCGAGCTGGGAATGGCAAATGGATGCGCAAGTACCACCAGTGCTTGGTCGCTGGCGAGCGACTGAAAGTAGTCTGCGATGTCACGCATGCTTTGGGTGTCCTGCCCCATGTGCTTGAACAAGGTGGCAAACCCACGCCGTGGATGCCATAAATCTGGGTCGCGCATCACCCGAAAATAATCCTCGTTTGTACCCACAGGCACAAAAGGAATCCCAAGTGGCAGCACCATCGCCTCGTGCGCTTTGAATCCCATAAACGTCACATCCTCCCCACGCGATTGCAGGAATTTGGTTAAGCTTAAAAACGGATGCATATCACCTGCGGTGCCGAAGCTGATGACGAGGTATTTGGGAGAGTTAGTCATTTATATCCTTGTTTATTGAATATGATATGTTTAAAATACAAG